>JAXHVO010000059.1 GCA_034189135.1 Thermodesulfobacteriota bacterium
CCTTTAACGAGTTGCCAATGCAAGTAAATTATGCATTTTCTGGAAAATCTTCGTTTTACTTCTATGCGATTTTACATCGTAAATTCAAACAGTTTTCAATTGTCGTTCAGACACTAATTATGGCATATTTTTTGCAGCTATTTTTCCCCTTAATGGCCTAAAATTATCATAATTCTTCTTTTAAAAAGAGAGGGCTCAATTGCTAAAATCTGTTTCGAAAAACGACCTACCGAAAAAGAAAGATTTACCGTGCAAAAAACGTATTTCCCAACAGGGCTCAGGCAGTTCGGAAAGAACAAGTAAATGCTCACAGTTTAAAGAGATAATCGGACGCAGCGATCAAATGCAGGAGATTTTCACTATCGTGAAAAAAGTTGCTGACTGCGATAGCACCATATTAATTAATGGGGAGACAGGAGTTGGAAAAGGCCTGGTGGCAAAAGCAATCCACAGAAATTCCAGCAGGAAAAATAAACCGTTTATTTCAATAAATTGTGGCGCGATTCCTGAAAATTTGCTTGAAAGTGAATTGTTCGGACATGAAAAAGGTGCATTTACCGGAGCTTTGGCCTCCAGGTCGGGTAAATTTCAGCAGGCCAGCGGCGGGACTGTATTTTTAGATGAAATCGGTGATATGAGCCATGACCTTCAGGTAAAAGTATTAAGAGTGCTGGAAGAAGGTGAATTTGAACAGGTAGGTGGAACCCAAACCATAAAGGCCGATGTAAGGGTAATTTCAGCAACCCACAGAGATCTGGAGGAAGAAGTCCAAAAAGGAAAATTTAGGGAAGACCTGTTTTTTCGGCTTTTTGTTATACCGGTGACAATTCCTTCGTTAAGAGAACGGAAAGCGGACATACCGCTTCTTATTTCGTATTTTCTTAAACAAGCGAACTTGAAAAACAAACGGGAGGTTGAAGGCATATCAAATGAAGCTAAAACCTTAATGATGCGCTATTTATGGCCGGGAAACGTAAGAGAATTAAAAAACATGGTGGAAAGACTGGTGGTGCTAAAGGGAAAAGGAACGATTTTAGCGGAAGATTTGCCGGGAAGGTTGAAAACAGGGAAAACCAATAAAACACAACAAACTGAAATCGCAGAAAAAGGAGTGTGTTTGAGCAGTGCAGTTACAGAATTTGAAAAAGCCCTTATCCTCCAATCTCTTGAAAAGACCGAATGGGTCAAAAACAAGGCGGCAAAACTGCTCCATTTGAACAGAACCACGCTGGTGGAAAAAATAAAAAGGCATCAACTCCGACAAATGACAGCTTAGAATGGCTCAAAAAAGTGTGAGGTTATTTTTAGTGCACCCATAAATGTGTCAAATAGATGACGCTTGGCACATTAAATTTGACATCACTACCGCCGTATCATTTCATATTTTATGCAACGGACCAAAACCCAACCAACCATATAGCCCCTATTGTTTTTACAGCTTCTTGTCCGAGTGCATCAATTTAACCCAAGGCTTCCTTAAATTGAAACCTTTGAAAACAGGTAATTTTGCTTCAAGTTTAAAGCAGGCAATAATTTCAACCAAAGGAATATATTGAATATTTGGGAGCTATCGCTAAAGCTTTACTCAAGTCCCAAAGTTTACACTTGACGGTGAAATCGGGCGATACGTACCGCTTGAAAAGGTCTTAAATTCAAATGGCTTAATGCGTATCATACAAAAGGTGGAAATTGCATAATATTACACCTGAATATGGCTGAGGTGGCATGATATTTGTAATATTCTATATTTCGAAGCCGGCAAAGCCAATAAATTGGGTAACCGTTTGCGGCGTGAAACATCAACAACACATTCAGACCAAATGTTCAATTTATGGTTTCTATTTTGCAAGTTTCCTGCAGGCTTACTTAATAGCTGAAACCTGCTGAATTCGAGATATACCGGTTAGTTAAATTATAAAAATAAGTTAAATATCGTCAGTATGGAAAACAAGCCGATACTAGTTGTGGATGATGAAGATCAAGTACGAATGATGCTTTCAAGCATGTTGAGTCGCAGCGGATATGATGTGGATAGTGCATCGGGCGGCATAGAAGCGTTGAATAAATTTGCAGAAAATGACTACGGCCTGGTGATTACCGATGTCGTGATGCCGGAAATGTCAGGCATGGAGTTATTAGGCCAAGTAAAAAAAAAATCTCCCGATGTTCCGATTATCATGGTTACCGGTCACGGAACCATTGATAACGCGGTAGAGGCGATGCAAAAGGGAGCGTTTGATTACATTCTCAAACCTTTCTCCTCTAAAGCGATCGAAACGGCAGTCAAACGCGCAGGGCTTTTATCCGATGGCACCACTAAAGATAGGCTTGAAATAAATCAGTCAGGCCCGGGTAGTAAAGCCAAAGAAATCATTACCAGGGACGAAACCCTTCTTAATATCTTGGAAACAGCTAAAAATGTTTCTTCAAGTAATGCAACGGTTCTTATCCAGGGGGAAAGCGGAACAGGGAAAGAGCTTCTGGCTTCCTTTATTCATCGGCACGGGAGAGGGGGCAAAGCGCCCTATGTGGCTGTGAACTGTGCGGCTTTACCCGATTCGCTGGCAGAAAGTGAACTGTTCGGACACGAAAAAGGATCATTTACCGGAGCGGTGGTAAGGAAGACGGGAAAGTTTGAAATGGCAGGCAGGGGGACCATTGTGCTTGATGAAATCAGCGAAATGACGCTGCCGCTTCAGGCAAAGATATTGCGGGTGCTTCAGGAAAGGGAAATAGATCGAGTGGGAGGGAAAAAAACAGTTCCTATTCATGCAAGAGTGATCGCCATAAGCAATATTAATCTGAAAAAAGCGGTTAAAGAAGGAAAATTCAGAGAAGATTTGTTTTACAGGGTGAATGTGGTGGCTTTGACTATTCCACCCCTGCGACAGCGAAGAGGAGATATCTCACTGCTGGCTGAGCATTTCCTGGAAAAACACAGCAGGAATAATAATAAAAAAAAGCCACAGTTGTCTGATAAGGCAATGTCAATTCTCCAAAATCATGACTGGAGAGGGAATATAAGGGAACTGGAAAATACAATGGAAAGAGCCATACTGCTTGGAGAAGATGAAGTCATTACACCGGCAAACCTATGTCTGGAAGAATCAGGTTTTGATGAATTTTCTGATGATTCAAAAATAAACATTCCTTTAAAAGCAGGTATAACGGTAAGGGATATGGAAAAAAAGCTGATTGTCAAGACGCTGGAAGATCTCAATGACAACCGAACACATGCGGCCGAATTATTAGGCATCAGCATCCGTACACTGAGAAATAAATTAAGGGAATACAGGGAGGAGGGTTAAGTTTGCTTTTCCGGCTAAAATAATTCCATCGGCAGATACTTTTTTGGTACGAATTTTGCTGTATAATTATCAAAAAAATGCAGCGGGAGGAACTTTTAATGGAATCACAGAAAATTTTCAGTCAAACGGTATCGATCTTGGAAAAGGCAATGGACTTGAGAGCAAAAAAACATAATGTCATTGCTTCGAATATAGCCAATATGGATACGCCGGGCTATAAGGCCTTTGATCTTGTTATTGAAAAGGAACTTCAGAAAGTTGCCGGTAAAGGAAACAGTATTTTACTTAATAAGACCCATAAGGCTCATTTGCCATTACGGAGGAGCAAAGCAGATGGTGTCTGTGTCCAGATTGACGATTCCCCGGGATTGTCCTTAAGAGGTGACGGGAATACGGTGGACCTAGATAAACAGATGGGAAATATGGCAGAAAATACTCTGATGTTTAAAGCAGCTGCCCAGATGATACATAAAAAATTTCAAGGGCTTAAATCGGCAATTCAGGGAGGTAAATAAAAATGGATTTTCTGGATGCATTACGCACGAGTTCTTCAGGTTTGACTGCACAAAGGCTTCGAATGAACTTGATTTCAAGTAATTTGGCCAATATTCACACCACCAAAACTCCCCAGGGAGGCCCCTACAAAAGAAAAGATGCGATATTTGAAACCAAGCCGGTTACCGAATCCTTTGAAAAAGTGCTGAAATCCCGTGGAGCCAAAGGGGTATCAGAAGTCAAGGTTGCGGAGATCATCGAAGACCCTGCTCCGCCGATAATGAAATACGATCCAAACCACCCTGACGCTGATGAAAAAGGCTATGTGGCTACGCCGAATATCAATTTAATGGAGGAGATGGTAAACATGATTACTGCCGCGCGGAGTTACGAGGCAAACGTTGCCGCGGTTAAGGCCAGCAAGAGTATGGCGTTAAAAGCGTTGGATATAGGTAAATAATTATGGATAAAATTTCAACTCAAAATATTTCAAAAGCATATCCCGACCTTCTGCCTGGAAACAAGCAACCCCAAAGGGTAAAACAAAAATCCTTTGGAGAAATAATAAAGAGCTCTATTGCCAATGTGGATAAAGCTCAGAAAGCCTCTGACAATGCCGTCCGAAAACTGGCAAGCGGGGAGGAAAATGATATACATAAGACAATGATTACCATGGAAAAGGCTGAAATATCATTCCAGTTGATGATGGCTGTGCGAAATAAAATAATAGCCGCATATGAAACAATCATGCGTATGCAGATTTAAATCGGAGAGAATTGATGTCCTTTAATGATTTTTCCATACAGCTAAAAGCACTGCTAAAAAGTCTTAGCCCGGGAAAACGGGTGGCTTTTTTAAGCCTTATTAGCGGAACCATAATAGGATTTATTTTTTTAATGACATGGACGGAAAAGCCAGATTTCAGGTACCTTTATTCCAATCTGGACATGGAAGATGCATCCGCAATCATTGAAAAACTAAAAGAACAAAAAATTAAGTATCAAATTGCTTCAAACGGAAAAGCGATTTTAGTTCCGGAAGAAAAATTGCATGAAATAAGGCTGGAAATGGCCTCACAGGGTTTGCCCCAGGGCGGAAGTGTCGGGTTTGAAGTTTTTAACAACACCAAGATCGGAATGACGGAGTTTGTCCAGAATGTGAATTACCAACGGGCATTGCAAGGGGAGTTGTCGCGGACAATCAATAAATTTAAAGAGATAGAAAGCTCCAGAGTTCATATTGTGATGTCACCGAAATCACTTTTTGTTGACAAAGAAGAGCCGGCAACCGCTTCCGTGGTTTTAAAACTTCGTCATGGTGGATGGCTTAATGATAACCAGATACAGGGGATCGTCCATCTGGTATCGTCGAGTGTGCCTCGATTGAAACCGGAGGACGTCACTGTCGTGGACAATTCGGGAAAAATCCTGGCAGGATTTAAAACCAAAAGTACGGCAGAGAGAATCAGTTCCAGTCAATTGGAGTTTCAGGAAAAAATGGAAAAAAGCATGGATAACAGAATAAGAACCATGCTGGAAAAGGTATTGGGAATAGACAATGCCATCGTACGGGTGTCTTGCCTGCTTGATTTCAAGAGACGGGAGATGACCGAAGAGAGGTATTTTCCTGATAACAAAGTGGTTCGCAGCGAGCAGGTTTTATCTGAGGCGTCAGGAGGCTCGAGCCTCAATCCGCGCGGTGTACCGGGGCTAAGATCAAACGTATCAAAACGCAAGGAGGAAGGGACAAAAGATACGCTTGAATATCAGAAAGAGGATAAAACCGTTAATTATGAAATAGGTAAAATGACTTCGGTGATATCAGAACCGACAGGTGAGGTTAAAAGAATTTCCGTTGCAGTGGTCGTTGATGGCACCTATGCGAAAATTAAAGCAAGAGGTGGCAGGCAATCGTGGAAATATATTCCCCGCGCACCCGAGGAGATGAAAACGCTGGAAAATATCGTAAAAAGAGCAGTGAATTTTGATCCGGATAGAGGGGATGAGGTGGAAGTCGCCAATATTCCATTTGAAACGGATAAACTTATGGGAAATGTAGAAGAAATTAAGCAGGAAACCTGGAACGCAAAAATCCAAAAGTTTAAGCCTGTTTTTAAATACACCTTTTTAGGCATTTTTCTGTTGTTTTCATTTTTATTTATTGTCAGGCCGTTGACCAGGTGGTTGACCGCAAATGCTTTAACCGAGATGGATATACTCAAAGAACTGCCGAAAACCGTGGGTGAGCTGGAAAGAGAATATAGCGGTTCCACGGGCAGGGTTGAAAATACGGATAGGGTCACCCAATTGCTGGAGACGGATAAAGATGTCTCGGTTGGAGTCATCAAGAATTGGATGAAGGAAAAGTAATTTAAAAAAAGATAAAACACAAGGGCATCAGGCAAACGACCGAAAAGAATGATGGTCGCGCTTCTAAAGCAGGTGCCTTTAAAATTTAATTAAAAAGTGAATAAATATGGATCCCAATAAACTTCCAGGTTCGCTTAAAATTGCAATCCTGATTCAGTCAATGAGCGAGGAAGCATCACAGGTAATAATAAACAGCCTGGATGAAAAAGAAAGAGAAGTTGTGAGTAATCATATGGCCCAAATGGGGTCTATTCCTCCCGATTTGGTGGAAAAGGTGGTGGATGAATTTACCGAGAGTACAAGACATGCAAAGAACAGAAAGCGCTTGGGAATTCCTGAAAAGGACAATAAAGAAAATGGAGAAGAATACATAAAGAGAATCAACACCAGGTCGGCGTCTCTTGGCGCTCTTTTGTCGCTAGATTCAGATAAGCTGTATGAATTGGTAAAGGATGAACATCCGCAGACAATAGCCATAATTATGGTTCATGTCAAAACAAGGATTGCAAGCGATGTTCTTTCAAGATTGCCGGATGAAACAAAAAAAGAAGTTGCATTTAGAGTCGCTAATTTAGACAAGGTAATGGCGGAAATGATTGAAGAGGTAAATTCAGCTTTCGAGGATATTATAGATACGATGGATTCTTCAATCAGTAATGCAAAGGGTGGAACGGATCGTGTGGCTGAAATACTCAACCAGACTGATGAAATGTCCAGCGAGTATATCCTTAACGAAATAGAAGAAAATGATCCTGAGATGGCTGCGGAGATTAAACAGAAGATGTTCGTTTTTGAAGATCTCCCTCTGGTTGACGACAGGGGATTCCAGAAATTGCTTAGGAAGGTGGAAACATCAGAATTGGCAATCGCCTTGAAGGCGGCAACTGAGGATGTCAAAGAAAAGGTCTTTAAGAATATGTCATCGCGGGCAGGTGAAATGTTGAAGGAAGAGATGGATGACTTAGGTCCGGTAAGAATGAAGGAAGTTTCAGATGTCCAGCAGAGAATTACTGCGATGATACAGGATATGGAAGTTAAGGGAGAGCTCATCATCAGTGGCAGGCGAGGGGACGATATGGTAACCTAGCCGCTGAGGAAAAAGAAGTTGTAGACATAGGCATAACGCACCTTGAAAGCAAGAAAAATGGACGATCGGCCAAGGTTCGACCCTTGAAATTAGAGAGTAGGAATAGGGAAAAGACAAACTGAGTTTACCGGGAAAAGGCCAAAGCTGGTCCTTATAATTTCAACGTTTTCCAAACGCTTACAAAACCTCATTCTGGTCTTCAATTTAGAAGATTGACGTATTAAAGGACACAGGATTATTAATATAATGTCTTCAAATCAGGAAAATGCTTTTAAGCTTCACTACTTTCCCACCATTCCTGTCAATTATTCAACTGAAAATACAAGAATTTTTAATAAAGGAAATAAATTTGAACGCAGTCATCATAAGAAGGGATCTGAAGTAGTTCAGAAAAATATTTCAAAAGACAATACAGCTGATGGAATTAAAAAGGGATCCATCGATGAAACTGTCAGGGAAATAGAAGAAAAAGCATATGCAAAGGGTTTTGCCAGAGGCGAAAAGGCTGGTATCGCATCGGGAGAAAAGAAATTCG
Source organism: Thermodesulfobacteriota bacterium (assembly GCA_034189135.1). Taxonomy (NCBI): domain Bacteria; kingdom Pseudomonadati; phylum Thermodesulfobacteriota; species Thermodesulfobacteriota bacterium. The sequence goes on from JAXHVO010000059.1 coordinate 7,795, forward strand.
AATCCGTCATAAACAGCATAAATAAGGGCTTATACGAGCTAATAAAAATAAGGCAGCATATTTGTCTGGAGACGGAACAGGAAATAGTAAAACTTACCATGGCCATCGCCCGAAAAATTGTATGTCATGAGATAAGAGTAAATAAAGCCACTGTGGCAAATGTGGTTAAAGAGGCGATGAACAAGGTTGAAGGCAATGAAACAGTGAAGGTTAAACTCAGCATCAAAGATTTTCAGTTCATAACCAATAAAAAACCCGTCATACTGGATAAAATAACCAATATTGAAAATGTTGTTTTTGAAATGGATGAATCGATATCCGACGGGGGGTGCTTGATAGAAACGGAATCAGGAGATATTGATTCAAGGGTTGAAAAGCAGTTTCAAGCTGTCGAAGAGGCATTTAAAAGTATAAATAAACAGCACTGAAAACAAAAACAGTATAAAGGCAGAAGCGAAAAATAACTGAAGAACTCAGGCCGAAACCGCCAACTTGAACCGATGAACCATGAGCAGCGATGAACTTATCAATTGACCTGGAAAAATATCATAGGAAATTAAAAAATACATCTACCATTTTATCTGTTGGAAGTGTGACCAATGTAACCGGTTTGGTTGTTGAAGCCATGGGCCCCGTGGCAAAGATTGGTACTGTTTGCGATATTTTTACCAAAGGGGATCAAAAGAAGGTGGGGGCGGAAGTCTTGGGGTTTAAGGACAGCAAAGTTAAGCTGATGCCGTTTGAAGAAATAAGGGGAATAGGTCCTGGAAGCCGTGTGGTTGCAAGACCGGAAAAGTCGTCTGTTGCGGTGGGGCAAGGGCTTCTTGGACGAGTGATAGATGGAGTCGGTAATCCGATTGATAATAAAGGAAAAATCCAAAAAGAAAAGGAGTACCCCATATACGCGGATCCGGTTAACCCGCTGTCAAGAAAGAGAATCACACGGTTTCTCGACATTGGGATAAGAGCAGTGAACGGATTGTTGACCGTGGGTTGTGGTCAGCGAATGGGTATTTTTTCCGGATCCGGTGTGGGGAAAAGCGTATTGCTGGGCATGATCGCAAGAAATACAAAGGCGGATGTGAATGTGATTGCGCTGATTGGGGAGAGAGGAAGGGAAGTCAACGAATTCATCGAAAAAGAGCTGGGCGAAGAGGGGCTTGAAAGGTCGGTCATTGTCGTGGCAACTTCGGACCACTTGCCTTTGATAAGGATGAGGGGCGCGTTTATCGCCACTGCAATAGCAGAGTATTTTCGGGATCAGGGGAAGCACGTTAATCTTATGATGGATTCTGTAACCCGGTTTGCCATGGCGCAAAGAGAAATCGGTCTTGCGCTTGGAGAGCCGCCGACGATGAAAGGCTATACACCGTCGGTTTTTACCATGCTTCCCAAATTGCTGGAAAGGGCAGGTACTTCTTCAGCCAGAGGAACAATAACCGGCCTGTACACGGTTCTGGTAGAGGGTGATGATACAAATGAACCGATTGCAGATGCATTGAGGTCCATACTGGATGGGCATATCGTCTTAAAAAGAGAACTTGCCATGCAAAATCATTATCCTGCCATAGATATCTTAAGCAGCGTAAGCCGCGTGATGGACGATATCATTTCTTCCTCGCAGAAAGAAAATGCAAACAGGTTAAAAGCAGTAATGGCTACTTACCAAAAGTCAGAAGATTTGATAAATATCGGCGCATATGTTGCCGGCAGCAACCCAAAGATAGATTATGCCATAGAAATGAATGACCGGGTAAACGGATATTTAATGCAGGGAATCGAAGATTGCGTTGCATATGATGAAAGCGCAAAACAGCTTGAAGAATTGTTTAAATGACATTGGAAACCAATCTTTTAATTTGGCGTAGAAATTAGCACTATCAAAAACGAAAAATCAACCAACCCCCATCCAATCATGTACAAATTCAGCCTTCAATCACTTCTGGATCATAGGAAGCATTTAGAGGAAACCCTGGACAAAGAGTTGGGAAGAATTAAGCGAGAAGTAATTTATGAAAAGAGAAGGCTGAAAAATATCATAACAGCAAAGACAAAATGTAAAGCAGAGCTGGAGAAAAAGCAGGGTGAGGCTAACAAGGTCAATGAAGTCATACTTTGCTTTAATTATCTTGGTAAATTGGCAAAAGACATTGATGAACAAAAAAAGCGCCTTAAGGGTGTGGAAAAAAAATACAATATAAAGCGCGGTGAGTTAATTGAAGCGATGAAGAACAGAAAAACCTTAGAGAGGTTGAAAGAAAAAGAGATGAAAGCATTTAACTACTCGAACATGAAAGTCGAACAGGACATGATGAACGAGATGGCGGCAAATCGATTTATCAGAAAAACTTCCAAACCGGGATAGAGAGGTTTTAACAAAACCGGAAAATCTTTCCGCCAATGATGGAAAATATTGCCGACCAATCAAGTGGCCATGAGAAAAAACCCGAATGGGGTTACCACCGATCGAATTTCAGCAAAAAACAAAACCCGCCATATATCTGCAAAAACAACAAGTTAGAATGTTTCTAAAAATAAATAAAACCATCTTGCCTGATAATTTCTCATAATTAGTATTGTGGCACAATACCTGCAAAGTTACCTGGTAACACCACTGCCAAAGAAAAATTAAGGAAAATACAGCATGCAGCCAAATCTTCAAACAGAGTTTCAACTTATCAATAATCAGCAGGGAAACACGGGTATAGGTCCCAAAGGCAATTCTTCAAAAGAAAATATTGGGATTATAAGCGAGAATGAATGTTTTATTGGAATGCTAAATCGGATAGAAAGAATATCGGAAAAAAATACCATTAATTTAGCAAAGCTACATGAAATGAGTCAAACAGAAGATAATATGCTGGGTATGGCAGTAAAAATCGAGCAGGAGACCGCTTCTCTGACAAACGATTTGACCCTAACAGAACAAAGACCGGCGGAATTGTTGCTGGGATCTGATAAAAATGAAACAGGAAATGAAGAGAATATCAGGCTATGGGGATATTGTGGGAATACCAACCATGAAAATAGCTCCGTAGAAAAAAATAATATGGTTGTCGCAGCGAAAACCGAAAGCAACTCAGGCACGAAGAACTCAGCGCTGAGCGAAATGATAAATATTTCTGTTAAGGTAGAGGAAAATGAAGCAAAAGCAGGGCAGGGGGAATTAGAAAAAAATAGTGCAGAGGTTCAAATATTAAAGAGATCAGAGGAAAGTGCTGGCAAAGAGTCAGCGGCTCAAATCTCCAAGGGAGTAGAAGGAACTGTTGGTAAAGAAACAGGGGCTCAATTATTAAAGGATTTGGGAGCTGATATTGCTAAAACAATTAAGAATTCAAACACCAAAAGCCCAAATATGGGTAAAGACATTAAACATACTGCAGATAAAGGGGATGCGGAAAAGACAGCCGTTTCAGACAGGATAGTGATAGAGGGCAAAACTGTCCATACAGGTGTGGAAGAAGCAAAAATAGTTCACCGCCAGGATCATTTTAATGACGAACTGAAAAGCAGTGAAGCAAGTAAAAAAGATCTGGTATTAAAAATAGTCTCAGCTGCTAAGGAAGAAGAACAGGAAGCAGACTCCTTCCAAAGGGATAATACATCGGGCGAAAAATCGTCACCACAGGATAAGGAATTTATTCGTCTTAAGGAAATCGGGTTGAAAATAAAAGCATCCGTCACTGAGTCTTCTGCTGGAAAAATGATTCACCTGGAATCCGAGAGCAAAGATAGTGGAATCATACCCTCTGAAAATATATCGGGAGATAAGAGTCTGGAAGAAATGACGCCGGGAAGAGAAAACAGGCTGGCTTCAACCATTTCACGTACCGGCACTTTGAAGCAGATCGTACAAAAAGCGGCCTTAAATCTAAAAAATGGAAAATCTCAGGTCAGGATAGATCTCAAGCCGGAATTTCTCGGTTCAGTGCGTATGAAGATAGCCACCGAGAACCAGATGGTAACGGTAAGGATATTAACTGAGCTTCCGGTTGTTAAGGAAATGATTGAAAGTAATCTAGGCCAGTTAAAATCGGATCTGCAAAGCCACGGCATGGAAATTGATAGACTTGATGTTTCGGTAGCCAGTGATTCACAGCAACATAGAAAAGGCTTTGAAAAAGCGGATTTTTTATCAGAAAAAGAAAACAGTGATAATGAGAATCATCATACTGTTTTAGCTGATGAAACAGGGACAGCAAGTCTGCTAAAGGAAAGCACAGCAGTAAATGGTCTCGATTTTTTTGCTTAAAAAAAGATAAATCAAGAAAGGAAATTTAGAAAATGTCAGTTTACCCTGTAGATGCATCAAATTCAAACACCAGTGCGGTGACTACTTCAAAGGATGATGCACTGGACAAGGACGATTTTATGAACCTGCTTGTTGCCCAATTGCAAAATCAGGACCCGCTGAATCCCATGGACAGTACGGCATTTACCAGTCAACTGGCTGAATTCAGTTCTCTGGAACAGCTTAGCAATGTAAATGAAAACCTTGAATATCTCCAGATGTACCAGTCATCCATAAATAATGCACAGGCGGTTTCATTCATCGGAAAGAATATAGATGCATTGGGAAACTCCATTCAACTGGAAAGCTCAGAAGATGAAGAGATTCATTTTGAACTAAGTCAGGATTCGAGTTCCGTGTATATAAATATTTATAACGCGACAGGCGATCTTGTCAAAGTTATAGAACACGGACCCATGGGAGAAGGGAGGCAAAGCGTTGAGTGGGATGGTACGGATAACGGTGGAAATACTCTTCCCGCAGGAATTTACGAGTTTGAAGTAATGGCTGCGGACGCCAACGGTAATAAAGTACAGACAACCACCTATATCAGTGAGAGAGTGACAGGCGTCACCTTTAAGAATGGAGTGACTTATCTGCTGGCAGGGGGAATGGAAATTCCCATCGGTGACGTGATACAAGTGGCGGAAATGAACGAAAATGACTAAAATGAGCCACAGCCAATGAAATAAAAATGGTGATAAATACAAAATTTTAAAAAATTAATTTAAATACATGAGGAGGGAAACATGATAGGTTCATTATTTGCAGGAATATCCGGGCTGAATGCAAATGCCACAGCCATGACTGTAATCGGAGACAACATAGCAAATGTAAACACCACCGGTTTTAAGTCGAACAGGGCGTCGTTTGCCAATGTGTTGAGCACGTCCTTGCAAGGTTCGGGTGGAAGCGATATTGGCAGAGGGGTCGCATTCTGGGGTTCAACCCCGTCATGGAGCCAGGGATCGGTTGAAAATACAGCCAACGCAACGGACATGGCCATAAACGGGCGTGGTTTTTTTATGGTAAATGACGAAAGCGGCCAAACTTTATTTACCAGGGCCGGAGAATTTGCTTTTGACAGGAACGGTGATTTACGAAATCCGGATGGTCTCGCGGTTCAAGGATACGAAGTCACCGCCGTAGCTCCGGATGGAACATTAACCCTGGGTGCAATCATGAACATTGGTGTTCCCAGCGAGAGTACCTCACCTCCTGTTGCTACGGACGAGTTCACCATGGATATCAACCTCGATGCTGGCGCTGCAGTGACCGATACCTACTCCACATCACAGGTGTTTTACGATTCTCTGGGCAATGCGGTTCCGGTGACTTTTACATTTACGAGAGCTGCAGCGGTAGCTCCTGCCACCGCAACCTGGAATGTTGCAGCTGCGATTCCAGCATCAGCAGGAACAGGTGCTGCGGTTAGTGTTCCATCAATCGGATTCGATGCAAACGGAAATATGATAGTACCTGCAGCTGATGCGACAGTCACCTTAACTTTAACAAATGGCGCTGCAAGTCCGCAGGCGATAAACTGGATGCTTTACGATCCAGCCGGTCCAAGCTTAGGTGATATTACAGGATATTCATCTACTTCCGTCACTACATTTCAGACTCAGAACGGATTCCCCGCAGGATCACTCAGGGGTGTTTCAGTGGATGAATTGGGTGTGGTCACCGGGGCCTATTCCAACGGGCAGATGACCCCTCTTTACCAGGTTGCCCTGGCAGATTTTCCCAGTTATTATGGACTAAACAAGATGGGGAACAACCTGTATGCAGAATCGCTTGCATCGGGGCAAGCCCTGCCTGGCGTGGCACAAAGTGGCAGGCTGGGAAGTATCAGCCCAAGTGCAGTGGAAATGTCAAATGTTGATCTTGCCCAGGAGTTTGTTAAAATGATTACCACTCAAAGGGCCTTTCAGGCAAATTCCAGGGTCATTACCACCAGTGACGAAGTACTCAATGAATTGATTAATATTAAGCGATAAGAGAATAGGTTCAGCTCATGGGTAATGGTTGGCAGCTCATCGTCCCTTCACAAAAGCGATTGAAAGACTGAAATCCTTTTTTGTGACGGGGCGATGAGCTGCCAGTTATGAGTCCTTTCAGCTATAAGCGATCATCAGACGTCAAAGAGTTGACAATTTTAAATAAAAATTGACACTCGTATCACTGGTTTTTATTCTTTTCCCAGCCAATCACCGCTAAATATCATTTATTCCCACCTTCGGTTTGATGCAATTCCCTTGGTCTTTGATAATTATAGGCAAATACTTTCCTATAAGTTCAAACTGTTATGGACCACTGGTCATAGTCTTACCATATTCAAACCATGATACCATTTCATATGGCACAATACTTGCTAAATTAGATGCAAACGAGAATATTCATCCAACTAAATGATTATCCCAACAATGGAGGATAAAGGATAATGTCCAATAAAATATTGCTCATACTCATTGGTGTTATTTTGCTGATCGTGATTGCGATGGGCGGGGGTTTTTTTATGATGTGGAGTAAGATGTCTTCTATGAATGTCGTCAACAGTGAAGAAGCGGATAACGAAATAGAAGAAGTGGTTGAAACAATGGGGCCGACTAAAAAGCTGGAAACATTCATAGTAAACTTGGGGGATAAAGGCGGAAAACGCTATTTGCGAGTCTCAATGGATTTAGAGCTGGAAAATGGGGAGTCAGCTAAAGTCGTGGATAAAAGGCTTCCGAAATTGAGAGATGCGGTTTTAATGATATTACCCACCAAAAAATATGAAGATATCGGTACGGTTCAGGGGAAAAGTGCTCTAAGAAATGAAATACTTACAAAACTAAACGAATTAATGGAGCCGGAAGCAATTAAAAATATCTATTTCACTGAATTCGTTGTTCAGTAAAAGGCTAACCAAGCATGGCTGATCAGATATTATCACAGGAAGAAATCGATGCACTTCTTTCCGCAATGGATAAAGGGGAAGTCGATATCAATGAGGGGAAAAAAGGCGCTGCCGAAGCTGAAGTCAAACCTTACAGTCTAACTTCACAGAATCGAATGCTGCACGATCAGTTTAATGCGCTCGAGGAGGTATATGACAAATTTTGTACATTAATGGACTCATCATTGACCACCACGCTTCAACAGCCTGTTGAAATAGAGTTTGTTTCAACGGAAATGATTAAATATGGAGAATTTATAAGTGCTTTTACAAACCCAACCGCCTTTGGGATTTTTAACATGGAACCTCTGATCGGTTCAGCCATACTTGCCATAGAGCCTAAGCTGGTATTTTCTCTGATAGATTGTATGTTCGGTGGAAATGGAAAACCCACAGAACAAATAAAAGAATTTACCATGATAGAGCAGAGAATGATTAAAAGAATCATAAATGAAGCTCTGAAAAAACTAGAGGAAGCTTGGAAAGTGGTGTATTCACTTAAATTCTCTCTAAAAAAAATCGAATCAAAACCTGAATTTGTACACCTGGTTAACCCAAACGAACTGATGCTTATCATTCTGTTTTCCATTAAGGGAGAAGTCTTTAGCGGGAATATTCATCTGGGCATTTCTTCTCTTATGTTGGAGCCGATTAAAGAATATCTGTCTTCAAGATATATGACTGAAAAGGATATGGAAAACACATGGAGCTCTCAGATAAAGAATTTGCTGAAAAATACCAATGTGACCCTAATCGCAGAACTGGGGAAAACCAACAAGACGGTTGGCGATTTGCTGGCTCTAAAACTTGACGATGTGATTAATCTCTCCACAGGCACTCAGGATTTGATAAGAGTGAATGTCGAAGGTGTTCCAAAATATCAAGGTTTTCCCGGAACTGTAAAAGGAAATAATGCAGTTGAAATCACAGGGTTGATTCAACAAATTAGAGGAGAAAAATAGGAATGACTGCAGAAGATGAAAAAAGCCAAACGGGGAGCCCAAGCAGCGAAGCATCCGCCGGTGAGACTGAAAATCAGCTAAATGTTGAGCAACAAGCGCCATATGAATTTTCAGGCATTGATCACTCAAAGGAAGCGGTATCTGAAAGCAATATGGAGTTTCTTCTTGATATTCCATTAGAGATTTCAATTGAACTCGGCAGAACCCGAATGTTGATAGATCAGCTGTTAAAACTCAGTCAGGGATCTGTGATTGAACTTTCAAAATATGCCGGTGAGACACTCGAAATACTGGCAAATCAAAAGGTCATTGCCAAAGGCGAAGTCGTTGTTGTTAATGAAAAATATGGTATCCGTTTGACTGAAATCGTAAGCCCAATGGAACGGGTAGCGAGGCTTGGATGAGTATTTATCCTGAAATTATTCCAACAGCAATAAAAATGCTGACCGCACTGGGAATGGTTCTGGGGGGAATGCTGGTTGTATATTATTTTTCAAAGCGGATATTGAAGAGGCAGGCGGGACATTCAAAAGGAAGAATGATCAAAGTTCTGGAAAGCAGTTATATTGGCGTAAAAAAAAATATCTCTCTTGTAGAGATTCCGGGGGCAATTCTTGTTTTGGGAATTACCAACGATCACATATCCCTTCTTTCAAAAATAGAAAATCAAGAAGTAATAAATGGTTGTAAAGAAGTTGACCAAGAAAAAGAAATGCTTTCATTTTCCGATCGCTTACATCATTTTTCTTCAAAGTTAAAAGGGATGAAAAGTGTCAGGTAACCCGACAAAAAAAAGGATTTCTGCTACGACAAAACTGCTTGTCCTGAGTCTGGTGATATTTGCGGGCTTTTTTTTTCTGATGCCGACTCACTGCTTTGCGCAAACACCAAGTGCCGGTTCGCCTTTTTTCAGTATCAATGTGGAGCAACAAGAAGATCCGGGGCAGGTTTCGGTTGTTCTTCAGATATTTTTATTACTTACGGTCCTTTCTATCGCTCCGGCACTTTTAATCATGATGACTTCCTTTACCAGGATTGCCATCGTACTTTCCGTACTTCGACAGGCAATCGGTACCCATTCAATGCCTCCGAACCAGATTGTACTCGGCTTGGCACTTTTTCTGACTTTTTTCATAATGGCTCCTGTCTGGGACAAAGTAAACACCGAGGCAATTCAACCATATTTGAAAAAGGAAATCACCCAAAAACAGGCGCTGGAGAATGCATTTAAACCAATAAGATCTTTTATGTTCAAGCAAACAAGGGAAAAGGATCTTGCCATGCTGGTTAAAATTTCAAACACGGCAAGGCCGAAAAATATGGATGACGTTCCCACCAGTGTTTTGATTCCTTCATTCATCTTAAGCGAATTAAAAACAGCATTTCAGATGGCTTTTATGCTCTATGTGCCTTTTTTAGTGATCGATATGGTGGTGGCAAGTGTCCTTCTTTCAATGGGAATGATGATGCTGCCGCCCATTATGATTTCTTTGCCTTTTAAGCTGATGCTGTTTGTTCTTGCAGATGGCTGGTATTTGATTGTGGGGTCCTTGGTAAAGAGTTTTGGATAGATACCCCCCGACATTTGTCGATAACCATAAACTGTCTTTTTTAACTTGTTTGTTTGCCTGTCACGTAGGTGTTTCGGGTTACGAGTGGTGTGTTGTGAGTTATTAATGGGAAATAATCCTTTTTTATAACCCATATCCCGCAACCCGTAACCCGCAACAATATCGCATGACACAAAAAGAAGCTGTTGTTCTAAATACAGCGGACAAGTTGAAGGATGATTATAATGAAAGGTTAAAGAACATGACACCCGAATTAATCACCGGTTATTTTATTGAAGCAATAAAAATGGCTATTTTACTGTCAGCACCGATGTTGCTGTCCGGTCTAATTATCGGACTTATGGTGAGTATCTTTCAGGCAGCAACGCAGATAAATGAAATGACCATGACTTTTATTCCCAAAATGCTGGCGGTGGCTGTTGCACTGATCATTTCTTTTCCTTGGATGCTTCAGGTCATGATCGATTTTATGAAGAATATGATAACCGGCCTTCCTTCATATGTTGGATGAGACATTGCAATGGCAACTTTTACTTTCCCCCTTATAAAACTTCAGATGTTTTTTCTTATCTTTTTACGCGTAAGTGCAATATTGATGAGCATTCCTGTTTTTGACAGTAAAGCCATTCCGGTTATATTTAAAGCCGGGCTGGTTTTTTCTATCAGTATAATGCTGTTCCCCTTAATAAAAATGGATGAAATACCGAATTTTTCCCATATAATCACCTTCGCCATAGGTGCAGCCGGCGAAATTTTGTTTGGGTTAATTATCGGGATGTTCGTGAGGATGATATTTGCCGGAATTCAATTGGCAGGTCAGCTGGCAGGATATCAGATGGGGCTTGCTATTGCAAATGTTCTTGATCCTACCACAAGCGGGCAGTTCCCGATTATTTCACAGATATATAACCTGATCGCAATGCTGATTTTTATAACCATAAATGCACATTACTGGTTTTTAAACGCGCTGAAAGAAAGCTTTACGCTGGTTCCTCCCCTGGGATTTCAATTCAGCAACTCCCTTATAGATCAATTGGTCAGTCTTTCCGGTAATATTTTCGTGATTGCCGTTAAAGTAGGGGCTCCAATCATAGTGGTGCTGCTGTTAACCAGCGTGGCATTCGGGCTTATCGCACGTACCGTGCCCCAAATGAATGTTTTTATCGTGGCCATGCCTTTAAAAATTGCAGTTGGACTTTTATTTTTAATTTTAAGTATTCCCTATTTGGTTGTTTTTCTCAGGCAGATATTCCACCATTTCGGGAGCAGTATTATTTTTATAATGAAAGCGATGTAGGTGCATAACCTCGCAACGAAATTCAGTAGTCGTTTACGGTTTGAAACTTGAAAATAGAAAGTAGAAATTAGGGAGAGATGAAACGAGTTTGCGAATTGAAAGCCAAATTTCCAATTTCTATTTTCTAATTTCTTCGTTTAATAAAAGCTTAAAAATTTATTGTTAACTATAATCTGTCATTTTTATCTTGTTTGGTTATTAACTAATTCTTATGGCTGAAGAAAGTTTTCAGGAAAAAACTGAGCAACCGACACCTAAAAAAATCGCAGATGCGAGGAAGAAGGGGACGGTTGCCCAAAGCAGAGAAATTCCATCGGCAATCATATTGCTGACTTCTCTCGGAATTTTCTTTTTCTCTGGAAGCTGGATGTTTTCAAGCCTGTCGGATTTTATGGGGGGGATATTTCGAAATATCGGTACATTTAAAATTTATGATATTACCACTGCAAGCACACTATCGACTATAATCTTAAAGAATGTATTATCAATTATACTTCCTTTTATGCTGGCAGTGGTGGTTGCCGGCATAATGGCAAATATCCTACAGATCGGCTTTTTGTTTAGCCCGGAAGCGTTTTCTCCCAAACTGTCCAAATTCAATCCTTTAAAGGGTATAAAAAAACTCTTTTCCTTAAAATCGTTTGTTGAGCTTATTAAATCCTTAATCAAGATAACTTTTGTGGGTGGGATTGCTTATTTAACCATAAAGATGGAAATAAAGACCATTCCGATCTTAATGCAAATGGGCATTAAGGATATTGTATCATTTGTCGGTATTACTTCTTTTAAAATTTGCCTGTATGTATCCATGGCTCTGATAATTATGGCTGTTTTGGATTATATTTATCAGAAGTATGAGCATATTAAGGGTTTAAAAATGACCAAACAGGAAGTTAAAGATGAAAATAAGCAGACAGAAGGAGATCCTAAAGTAAAAGCCAGAATTAGAAGTATTCAGTTAGAAATATCCAGGCGTCGAATGATGGAGTCCGTTCCTGAAGCAGACGTGGTGATTACCAACCCCACTCATCTGGCCATTGCACTTAAGTTTGATGCTGAAAAAATGATTGCTCCAAAGATAATGGCCAAAGGCGCTGGGAAAATAGCTGAGCGGATCAGAGAAATTGCCGATGAAAATCATGTGCCGATAGTGGAAAATAAACCTCTGGCCCGGACGCTTTTTAAAATCGCTGAGATAGGCGATTATATTCCTGCAGAACTTTATCAGGCCGTTGCAGAGGTTCTGGCTTATGTGTACCGGTTGAAAGGAATGGCAACCGGCGCATGACCTACAGAAAGATGACCAACCCGGAATAGATGCCATCCACCACAGGGGTGACATTGATTGACCTCCCAACCCGCACCACATTTCCAAACAGAAATACGTCATGCATGTTAACATCGGCAGCCAATTGTCGATGTGATGTGGCCAGGTGCCTAAAGGTTTTTCGTCAATAAATTATCACCTACCGTCAAACAATTAACGCCTTGGATCATCCCCGTTTGAAAAATATTATTAACCTCAGATTATTATCAATCAAAATAAGGCGTTATTGAAATTATTAAGTTCCTTCAATGTAGGCACGAAACATGCATAATGCTATGTAGTGTTTGCCGGAAAATAGCAACACGGCACCCATCTTTGCCTCTGGCTGCAGCGAGGCAGGGACACATACAGAGTCAAAAGGGAAAAAACTCATTGCAGATAACTCATAGCAAAAGGATTAAACTCTTCAGATGGTGAGCTATCAGCTGTAAGCTGTGAGCCGATAAATTACGGAGTAATTTATTCAGAGAAAGAAAGGCATGAACATATGGAAGTGGTCAGTCAATCAAGGTTAGCGGCGCAAATTCCAATTATATCGAAAAACAGCGATATAATAATTGCGTTTGTTGTCGTTAGTATTCTGGCATTTATGGTGATACCTTTGCCTCCGGTACTGCTCGACTTGCTCCTTTCGTTTAATATTACCTTTTCCCTGACCATTCTTCTTGTTGGTATGTACATCATAAAGCCCCTTGAATTTTCCGCATTCCCCAGTGTGCTCCTCATTGTCACATTGTTCAGGCTATCGCTCAATGTGGCTTCAACCAGAATCATTCTTCTTCATGGGAACGAAGGAACAATGGCTGCCGGAAAGGTGATCAAAGCATTTGGAGGCTTTGTGGTCGGAGGAAACTACCTGGTAGGAATTATCGTTTTTTTGATTCTGGTAATCATTAATTTTGTAGTTATAACAAAAGGAGCCGGAAGAATAGCAGAGGTTGCGGCCAGGTTTACTTTGGATGGAATGCCGGGCAAACAGATGAGCATCGATGCGGATCTCAACGCCGGTTTAATCAGTGAAGAAGAAGCCAGGAAGAGAAGGGAGCAGATCACCCAGGAGGCGGAATATTACGGTGCGATGGACGGAGCCAACAAATTTGTTCGCGGAGATGCCATCGCTGGAATAATTATTACCCTGATAAATATAATTGGCGGACTGGCAATCGGCGTATTTCAAAATTCAATGAGTTTCGCCCACGCGGCGCAGAATTATACCTTGCTCACCATAGGGGACGGACTGGTGACACAGGTCCCCGCTCTTATCGTATCGACTGCAGCCGGAGTTATTGTAAGCAGGGCAGGATCAGAAAAAAGTCTGGGAAAAGAAATGACCATGCAGATATTATTTCAGTATCGAGCCGTTGCCGTTGCTTCAGCAGTCCTTTTTGGATTTGCGCTTGTCCCGGGACTGCCAGGAATTCCTTTCCTGCTTTTAGCAATGGGAGCAGCAGGTCTTGCCTTTATGGTGTTCAAGGCGGGTAAGAAAAGCCTTGCAAAAGAAGAAGCCGATAAGATGCTGCAAGAAAAAGCCGGGCCGGAAGAAAAGCCGGTATCTCTTCCGCTCCTTGACGTACTTGGTCTCGAAGTCGGCTATGGGATTATTCACCTGGTAGATATGGAACAGGACGGCCAGCTTCTGGATCGAATTAAATCTATTAGACGTCAGGTCGCACAGGAAATCGGCATTATTGTTCCACCCATTCATATCCAGGATAACATGCAGTTAAAGCCGGGAGAATATTCAATATTATTGAAGGGAAATGTAGTCGGAACCGGCGAGCTGATGACCAATTATTGTCTTGCCATGGATCCTGGAACTGTTCAGGGAAAGCTGGACGGGGTACAAACAAAAGAACCGACTTATGGACTGCCTGCAATCTGGATCAAGGAAAGCAAAAAAGAAGACGCCATAGCCAAAGGGTACACAGTCGTTGATCCAGCTACGGTTTTAACTACCCATATCTCTGATGTGGTCAGGCGTTTTTCACATGAGTTGCTGGGGAGACAGGAGGTGCAGCAGATGCTGGACATGCTGAAAAACTCCCATCCAAAAGTTGTGGAAGAACTGATTCCGAATATGCTCTCACTCGGGGGCGTGGTGAAGGTTCTGCAGAACTTGCTGAAGGAACAGGTGCCTGTTAGAGATTTTCTCGCTATACTGGAGACGCTGGCTGATTGGGCGCCAATGGTAAAGGATATAGATATGCTGACGGAATATGTGCGGCATTCCCTGGCCAGAACCATTACCAACCTTCATCAAACCGATAAAGGCAAAATACCGGCGATTACATTGGGACACAGTATAGAAGAGTCCGTATCAGAAGCGATTCAGAGAACTGATCAGGGAAGCTTTGTTGCCATGGAACCGGATCTTGTACAAAAAATCGTTAATGCCCTTACCGGTTATATGGAAAGAATATCATCATTAAATTATCAACCGGTTATTTTATGTTCTGCCCAGATCAGGCTGCATTTCAAGAAGCTGATTGATCGTTTTATTTCAAATCTGGCTGTTATTTCATATGACGAACTGTCAAGTAATATTGAAATAGAGTCCTTGGGAATTGTGGAGTTATCAGATGCAGATTAAGAGGTTTGAAGCGAAGAGTATGACAGAGGCCTTAAGGTTGATTAAAAAGGAACTGGGGTCTGAAGCGGTTATTTTATCGGCACGGAGTCTGAAAAAAGAAAGCCGTTTATTGGGGGCTTTGAAAAAAAGCGGTGTTGAAGTCACCGCAGCGACGGACCATTTACCTTACCAACCGAAACAGAAAAGTGCATTGGTCAAAAGAGACTTTTATACGGATAAAAACGATCAGTTCAATTTTAACATGCAGGTGAAAAGGGAGGATCAACATATAATATCATCTTTGCGGAGTAAATTAATATCTCAAGATATAAATGAAGATATAGCCGATAGACTGGCAAAAGAACTGAAAGAGATCCTTCCCACAAAAAGTATCATGAATGAAATGATGGTGCAAGAGGCGTTGGATTCAATTATCAGCGGTATGGGAGTAAGGTTTGACCCCATAAAAGTTAATTTGGGGAGTCGCAAGGTCATAGCATTAATCGGACCTTCCGGCGCTGGAAAGACAACCACCGCTGTCAAGCTGGCGACTGCCTGGAAATTTGAAAAGAAAAGAGATGTTGCCCTGGTTATCATGGATGGTCACAGGATCGGTGCGGTGGATCAAATGAAGACTTATTCAAGAATTATAGGGGTGCCGGTGGCAATTGTTTCCGGTAGAAACGAGTTGAGAGAAGCCATAAAAAAATTAAGATATAAGGATCTGGTGATTATAGATACTCCTGGATTGAACTGGCAAAATGACCTGCAGCTTGAAAAGTTTTATAAATGTTTTGAGAAGATGAAAAAAATTGAAACCCATCTTGTTCTCAGTGCAACCACCAAAGAGAAAGATTATATCAATATTGCAGAAAAATTGAATAAGTTTGAAATCAACAGGTTGATATTTACCAAAATCGATGAGAGCAGCACCCACGGAAACATACTCAGCCACTTAATTAGAACGAAAATACCGGTTTCATGTTTTACCTGCGGGCAAGAGATTCCTGAAAGTATTGAAGAGGCGTCTATGGATAGATTGCTCGGTTTGATTATAAACAAAGCAAAAGAAAAAAGATATGGGACCGGGTTTGTTAAAAAAATAGAAACCGTGGACAGTGAAGTGAAAACAGAAAGTGATATAAAAGAATATTTTGTGGCAAACCAAAATTCAGATGTTTTTCACCGACCCGGCTGCAAATGGACGAGGATGATAAAGCAGGATAATATTGTTGTTTTTAAAAGTGTGGCAGAGGCTGAAGAAAAAAGGTTTAAGCCATGCAGATATTGCAGGCCTAAACCGGAAGTAGAATATGAGTGCCTGCAATATGGTATGAGCAAAAGAAAAATCGCAAGCGGTTAATAGGTAGGGAAGAGGCGCTTGTTTTTGTCTTTTGCTGCGGAGCGACCGGAAATGAAGCCTGTTCGGCTAAACCGAGAGATGTGTTCATACAATAAATTAATAGGGTTGTTTGAGGAGCTATTCGCATTATGGGGCTGAAAGATAATGAAAATAAAGTGATTAGTCTTTCCAAAAGAATAGGAGAGAGCTCGGGAATGAAGAAAAGTACGCATTCAGATAAAAAATGCAAAAAAGAAACAAGAGTCATTGCCATCACAAGTGGTAAGGGTGGAGTGGGGAAAACAAATATTGTGGCAAATCTTGGACTTGCATTGAGCAAGCTGGGGAAAAAAGTGATTATTCTGGACGCGGATCTTGGCCTGGGAAATCTGGATGTGTTGCTGGGCCTGGCCCCGAAGTATAACCTGTCCCATGTGATTTCCGGTGAGAAAAGTATGCGGGAAATCATCCTCAAAGGGCCCGGAGATGTAGAGATACTTCCTGCCTCCTCGGGGATCCAGGAACTTACCCAATTATCTGAACAACAGAAGATACAAATCTTAACAAAACTGGATTTATTGATAGATTCCGTTGATGTCTTGTTAATAGACACCGCCGCAGGAATTTCCACCAATGTGCTGGATTTCAATGCGACTGCTCAGGAAATATTAATCGTTGTATCGCCGGAGCCCACTTCCCTGACTGATGCCTATGCTTTAATGAAAGTGCTTTCTCTGAAATATGCGGAAAAGCATTGTAAATTGGTGGTGAATCAGGCTGCAAGTGATCAGGAGGGCAGAGAGATATACAGGCAGTTGAACATAGTGGCTGAGAGATTTCTGGATATTTCGGTGGAATATTTCGGATGCATTTTAATGGATGAGAAGGTGACAAAGAGTATAAGACGGCAGAAAATTGTACTCGAATTATATCCGGATAGTCCGGCGAGCAGATGTTTTGGGATGTTAGCGAAAAAAGTAAAAAATATGAAGAGCTTAAAATCAACAAAAGGAGATTCCAATTTATTCTGGAAGCATCTTGCCTCTTAGTCCTTTAGCGCTAAAGGCCGTTAAGATCGTTGCGCTGGGCGGGACTCAAAGATTCAAGAGATCCATCTTCGCCTGTTATGACGACAATATCGAAGGCGGACCCTGATCAGCGTTACCAGCATAGGAAGCGCGTATCAAAAAAGTGCTTTTTAAGCGTGGCATTCCTAAATGGAATAAAATATCATGCAACTGGCGGAAGAACAAAAAACTGGTTTTAATAAGTGCAATCGTTTAAACAGGGAGCAGACAATTATGCGGTATCTGCCTCATGTAAAACGTATCGTTCAAAGAATAGCGGTCCATCTTCCTCAAAGCGTAGAAATCGAAGATCTATTAAATGTCGGGGTTATTGGATTAATACAGGCCATAGAGAGGTATAATCCGGACCGGGATAATAAATTTATGACCTATGCGGCATTCAGGATCAGAGGTGCTGTATTAAGTGAGCTTAGGTCAAGAGACTATATCTCAAGAACAAACAGGAGAAAAGTAAGAGAGCTGGAAAAAACTTATTTAAAGCTCGAACAAAAAAAAGGCGAAGAGGTTGAAGATCATGAAGTGGTAAAAGAAATGGGGATTGGTTTTGAGGAGTTTCACAAAATTAAACAAATGTCGACTATTTCCATCATAAGTCTTGATGAGATGGGATACTCCTCTGATAAGAAAAGAGATTCCCTGTCGGAAATGTTTATTAATAACAGGGAGGAAGATGCCCTGAATCAGACAGGAATTAAAGAGATAAAAGCAGCCATTGCCAAAACAATCGATGAATTACCGCAAAAGGAAAAACTGGTCATTTCTTTATACTACATGGATGAACTTACCATGAAGGAAACGGGAAAGGTATTAGGTATAACAGAGTCAAGGGTTTCTCAGCTGCATTCAAAAGCCATTACCCGCTTAAGGGCAAAACTCAGAAGGAAAAAGCTGGTTGAAGAATAGAAAAACTGAAAGAAGAGGAGGCTGGGATACCGGGATGCCTGGAGGCAAAAAGGCCAAGAGGGCCGGCGCTTTTTAGAAAAGATATTCAACCTCAAAGCCCACATGCTTTCAGACTTTATGGCTCCAGCATAGGCACGTTATGGTTGAAAATCTAAATATTCAAAAAGTATTGGCACCCATATCGTTAACATCCAGGGTAAAAAAGGCCAGCAGGGAAAAGAATAAAAACCGGCAAAAAACCTTTGATGAGGAATTAAAGAAAAAAAAAGAACATAAGGAAGGGCGGTCTGTTGCTCAATCAAAGACAGATAAAGAAACAAGTATAAGGAAAGAAGAATCTCTAACAGAAAACCAGAATGAAAATAGTGAAAGTGTAGAAAGCAAACAGGGTAAGCGGATAGATATTCATATTTAGGCAAAAAAAGGAGTTAAAAATGGGATTTAATGCAACGCATGTATTTGAGACGAGTCTGGATGTGGTAGGGATTACACTTAGCTGTGTGATTATTTCCTATCTTATTTATAACAGAATAAAATACAATCAGCTGGTATTAAGCAGAAAATATAATAAAAGTATGAGCACGTTTAAATCTGAAGTTGCGGTTAAGATGATTAAGCAACAAACAGAAAGAAGCTTTGATACCATTTGCGATATTATAAATAAGGAACAACGGAAATTCAAAAGACTGATGGAAAAGGAAGAACTTGAAAACGCAAAATATCTGATGATGATGATGGAGAAAGGCCACCTCCTTAAAAAAGTAATCAATGTAAAAGCCATGGATGAAGTGCAGCCGGGTATTACTGCAGATCCCTATGACGAAATATCCAAGATGGCCGGTTCCGGTATGGGTGTGGAAAAAATATCCAAAAAAGTGGGGATGCCGCCAGGAGAAGTTGAACTGTATTTAAAGCTCAATAAAAATTATACTTTTAATTAGATGGAGGATCGGGGAGTTTTTCAATCTGTACTCAGTTCGTTCGGGGAAGCGCCCATTGGCCCGTATCAGCCTTAACAATCATTTCGAGAAACTGGCGTACGGTCCGCCTAGGCGGACTGAGATTCGATTTGAACCAGCCCCAAGGGACAGAATCCCACGGCAGCGTTGATCGTCTCTGCCTGTGTGTATTTAACTGAGAAGATAGGGGGCGTGTACAGAGTGCTGGGATTATTTGTTAAGGCTGATACGGGCCAATGGGCGCTTCCCCGAACGAACCACTAACAATCATTAAAGCTCAAACGGTTCATAAAAAAGGCCTAGGCAAAAATTGCCCGGTGGCTTTATACGGGAAACAAGCAAGGGCGCCTAAATGCTTAAAATTAAATATCTATCAGCTTTGGTACATCTTTTGCATAATAAATTAAACAGGTTAAAAAACAAAAATGCCGGAGGTGGAAGATGAGCGGCGGGATATACATGTCGGCAGCCGGAGCAATGGCTTACGAAAAAAGAATGCAGATAATTTCTAATAATCTTGCGAATATAAATACATCAGGTTTTAAAAAGGATAAAGGACATTTTCAAATTATCGATTCCCCTGAATCGATACAGGAAGATCTTGAAAAAGATTCAGTTTCAACAGAGAAGCCGCAGCCTCCATTATGGCTTCAATTTGAAACAAAAACTGATTTTTCCGCTGGATCGTTGAAGCATACCGGGAATCCTTTAGACCTTGCGCTTGAAGGAGATGGGTTTTTTTGCATCAAAACAGAGCAGGGAACCCAGTATACCCGAAACGGAAATTTTTCATTAAACCAGGATGGAATGCTGGTGACTATGGATGGATTGCCCGTTCTGGGAGATGGAGGGCCGATTAATATTGAAGGGGATACTTTAAGCGTAGATGTAAAAGGTAATATATCGATAGATGGAAACGTGGTTGATACACTTAAAATTGTCGACTTCCCACAGCAGGATGTTTTAAAAAAAACAGGAAATAGTCTGTTTGCTATTGCGGATAAAAAAGCAGTTGAGCGCAGGGCTGAAAATACCGGGGTGAGCCAGGGCTTTATCGAACTTTCAAATGTTAATGCGATAAGGATGATGACTGAGATGATAGAAGTGCTCAGGGGATATGAGTCGTACCAAAAAGCGATCAAAACGGCCGATGAGGCAAGTGCAAAGGCAATTAATGATGTTGGAAGAGAGTGACAAATAAGGGGGTAACATGATCAGAAGCATATGGACGGCAGCCACGGGAATGCAGGCCCAGACATTAAATATTGATGTGATTGCGAATAATCTGGCCAATGTGAATACAGCGGGTTTTAAAAGGAGCAGATCGGATTTCCAGGATTTATTATATGAAACTTTAAGGCCTGCGGGTGTCTCTTCTTCAGAAGGAACGCAGGTTCCTGTGGGGGTGCAATTGGGGCATGGAACAAGGTCGGCAGCAGTAAATAAGATATTTTTACAGGGGGATTTTCAGAAAACAGACAACGAACTTGATCTGGCTGTGGAAGGTGATGGTTTTTTTCAGATCCTGCAGCCAAATGGTGAAATTGCATACACACGTGCCGGCGCTTTTAAACTGGATAGTGAAGGAAGGATGGTTACTTCTGACGGGTTTTCCCTGGAACCGGAAATCTCCATACCCACAGACACAGTTACCCTGTCGGTGGGAATAGATGGTACTGTTTCAGTGGTGCAGTCCGGGGCGACCGAGGCAACTGAGATAGGAACCATTGAGCTTGCGCGGTTCATTAATCCCGCCGGAATGCATACCATCGGCAGGAACCTGTATGTACCCACCGCAGCATCCGGTGATGTGGTAACGGGAACCGCAGGCGAAGATGGGTTTGGCACCATTGCACAGGGATATCTGGAGATGTCGAATGTGAGTGTGGTAGATGAAATGGTAAATATGATCACTGCGCAGAGAGCTTATGAAATAAACAGCAAAACAATTCAGGCGGCTGATGATATGCTGCAAATGGCAAATAATATTAAACGATAGTGTCTGAGCAAAGACAGAAGGAAAAAAAGGATCATGACATCCCCTAGTGTTAAAACTGGAATAAACCATATTTTTAAGCATCCCATACCGCTTGTTGTCCTTGGCCTTTTAGTGTTGGCAATTCCAGGATGCCTTTATGCAGAAAGCATAACATCAATAAATGTTTATAAAAAGACAACTGTAGAAAAAGACGAAATACTGTTAGGAAAAATAGCGGACATAGAAAGTGAAGATCATGTGCTGCTTGACAGACTTAAAAATATTGTGATCGGAAGATCACCACTTCCGGGAAAGTCTCGCTATCTTGGAAGGGAATATATCAAACTGCGATTAAAACAAAATGATATCGAGTTTTCAAGGCTGGCACTTAAGATTCCTGAAAAAATTAAAGTATCAAGGGGTTTTGTTAAAATCAGCAGGGAAGAAATACAAAGGATTGTTATAGATTATATCTATGAAAAACAGTTTTGGGATGAAGATAATGCAAGAATAACGGATATTCAAATCGCTCACATTCCGTTTCTTCCAAAGGGAAAAATAAGCTACAAAGTGGTCCCGCCAAAAACGATGCAGGGAAAGGGCACGATCCCATTGTCAATACTTTTTCTGGTGGATGGAGAATTTTATAAAAAGGTAAAAGCAGTCGCTAAAATTAAACTATTTAAAGAAGTGGTGGTTACCAAAAAACCACTGGGAAGGTACCGAACAATCACCCAAGAAGATGTCTACATGCAAAAAATGGACATCACCAATCTACCCAACGATATTATTACCAATTATAAAGATGCATTGGGGAAAAGAGTCAGGAGAAATATCTGGGCCAAAGTGGTTTTAAGGGCTGAACATATTGAATTCCCTCCTCTGGTAAAACGGGGAGATACAGTGCTGATCGTTGCAGAATCAGAAAAGATGAAAATTACAGCTCTGGGGGAAGTCAGAAAAGCAGGAAGGCGGGGTGAAAGAGTAAAGGTTGTAAACCTTAACTCCAACAAGAGGATATTTGCCCGTATTATCGATGAAAACACGGTCAAAGTCGAATTTTAGCCAACCAAACTTTTTTCATGTTTTGGTGATAACTATTTTTGCAGGTATGCCCCCACAGGAGAATATAACATGGCTTTAAAATACAAGAGACTGATCAACCATCTATTTCACCTGTTCATTTTATTCTTTGTTTTTGCCTATCTGGTAGGTTGTGCCGGCAGCCTGAAGAATTTGAAGTCCGCTGGAACAAAAAAAGAACAACAGAAGAAAATTGTTTATAAACTCGATAAAACGCCTGAAGTAAAAAAAGTCCATCATGAAGGGTCTCTCTGGCGGGATGACAGTCCGATGAATAATTTATTCATAAGCCAAAAAGCCAGAAAAGTCGGAGATATTGTCACCGTCAATATTGTGGAAGCCTCCAGCGCTTCGAATCAAGCGGGTACAAAAACGGAAAGGGGATCATCCTTGAGCGGGGGCATAGATACCTTATTCGGTTTTGAAAACGAATTTAACCACGATGATAAGTATAAAGATATCAGAAAATATTTTAACCCCTTTTCATCAGCGGGTGGTCCAACCATAAAGGGATCAATAGACAGTGAGTTTGATGGATCGGGGACAACGGCAAGAAGCGGCAATTTGAACGCTTATATAACCGCGAGGGTAACCGAAGTCATGCCGGGAGGTAACCTTCAGATTATCGGTGTACGTGAGGTTGAGATCAACAACGAAAAGCTGATTATTACCCTAAGCGGGGTGATCAGGCCCAGGGATATTTCTCCTGAAAATGTGGTACTGTCCACATACATTTCTGACGCAAAAATCAGCTACAGTGGATCAGGAGTCATCAATGACCGCCAGCGACCGGGCTGGCTGGCAAACCTGATTAATGCGGTATGGCCGTTTTAAGCGATTGGCAGAGCGTCCCTTTAGGACTTGAGGAGCCATGCGACTACGGCGAATTTAACGCTCAGAGCAAAGCGTTTCTCGAAAGTGGCACTCTTCGAGCAAAGCGGTCATCGAGGGAAGCTCACATTTTTTTCAGCCCGGTCGGGGTAGGTTTATATGGTAAGAAATATGATTAAAAAAATCGGACTCATCTCAGTGATATTGGTCTTTCTGTGGGGAAGTGCAGATGCCGTCAGAATTAAGGATATAACTGAAATAAAAGGGGTACGTTCCAATCAGCTCATCGGATATGGTTTGGTGGTGGGACTGGACGGAACGGGTGACGGTAAAAAGTCAAAATTTACCATTCAGTCAGTGGGGGGTATGCTTGAAAAAATGGGGGTGACGGTAAACAGTAACGATATCAAAGGTGACAACGTTGCTGCCGTGATGCTTACGGCCGAACTTCCCCCCTTTGCAAGGGTCGGAAGCAGAGTTGATGTTATCGTCAGCTCCATCGGCGGAGCAAAAAACCTCCAGGGCGGAACACTTTTGTTGACGCCCCTTAAGGCGCCTGATGGAAAAATTTATGCGGTGGCCCAGGGGCCTGTTAGTACCGGAGGCTTTTCAGCCGAAGGTACTTCAGGCAGCGGGGTACAAAAAAACTTTCCCACAGTGGGAAGGTTGGTAGGCGGTGCCTTGATAGAAAGGGAGATACAGATCGACTTTGACCAAAAGGAAACATTGTCACTGGCGTTACACCATCCCGATTTTACTACAGTATCCCGCATTGCAATGGCGATAAATGAAGCTTTGCTGGAAAATGTGGCCTATACTCCGGATGCCGGAACTGTAAAAATTAAAGTTCCGGAAAAATATTCAGAGAACTTGGTAAGCCTGATAACGCTAATTGAAGGTCTGGGGGTTACACCGGATATTGCTTCCAAGGTGGTGATCAATGAACGAACCGGAACAGTCATTATGGGTGAGAATGTCAGGATTTCGACCATTGCCATCGCACATGGAAACCTGAGCGTCCAGATCAGGGAAACAGAGGATGTTTCCCAGCCCCTTCCATTCTCCAAGGGACAGACGGAAGTGACGCCTGAGTCGGATGTCCTTGTTCGGGAAGGGAAAAACCCCATCTTTTTGGTAAAATCCGGGGTGAGTATTGGAGAGTTGGTAAGAGGCTTGAATGCACTGGGAGTTTCCCCCAGGGATCTGATATCCATTTTTCAGGCTTTGAAAGCGGCAGGCGCGCTTCAAGCTAAGTTGGAGATCATATAATGCCTGATCCGATCAATTTGTCGAATATACCGGTCAAAACCATTAGTCTGAGCAATGAAATACAAAGGGTGAAACATTCGATTAAATCCGGGGGAGCTGCATTTTCCGGTCAAAGAGATGCGGAGTTGAAAGACACATGTTGTGAGCTCGAGTCTCTTTTTATTAATTACCTCTTACAGGAAATGCGACAAACCATTGATAAATCAGGATTTATATCAGGAGGTCGAGCTGAGGAAATCTACACTTCCATGCTGGATACCCATATGGCAAAACAGTTCGCCCAAAAAGGTGGAATCGGTATTTCTTCCATATTGATGCAACAGCTCAAACAAAATGAAAATGTAAAAAAATAGCTAAAGGTTTTGTCATTTAGGCCGATATTAGAATTGTAAGTTTCATTAAAAATACAACACTCTCTTTCTTGCCGTCAGGGAATGGGAAAGCTAAAATGAGCTATCCTGGTGGTAGAAAAAAATAAAATGGGGGCAACAGACATTAGATTTAAAAGGAGGTTTCATCAATGAAAATAACCGATAACAATTCTTCTTTAAATATCCGGAATTATGTTAATAATATTCAGGATGGCAAAAAGTTAGACGGTTCAGCCAAACCGGACGCGTCTCGGCAGGTGAAGGGGGATAAAGTTGTACTATCACCCAAGGCAAAAGAGGTACAGGAAGCGACAAAGCTCATCAAAGAGCTTCCCGATATCAGGGAAGAAAAAGTGGCGAAGCTGAAAGAGCAGGTCGATCAGGGAACATACAAAATTGATGGGGAAAAAATTGCCTTCAAGATGTTAAAAGAATCTATCCTTGATGAACTGTTATAAATGCATGTTTATATCGCTTTCCATGAATATGTTCCGCAATATGAAATTGCGGTATATGTGGATGCAGAAAAGGAACGTTTGGTTTACGAAATGGATTTTTGACAACCACTATAAAGATTAGGGATCCCTATGGAAATATTATTAAAAGAACTGCTTAAACTTCTTGAAGACGAAATAGACATTTCTCGATCCCTGCTTCCTGTTTTTAAGCAAGAAAAAGAAGCGTTTTTAACTTCAGATCTAAACGAATTAAATAAGGCTTTGGCAGAAAAAGAAGGTCTTCTTTTTAATATGCGTTCCGTTGAAAAAAAAAGAACGCATGTAATGAATAAGATTTCAGAATCCTTAAAAGTTCTTCCACATGAGCTTACCTTGACAAAATTGGCTCAATCGGTCAAAGAGCCATACTCCATCCGTCTTAAAAATTGCGGCTTACAACTGTTAAAATTAACCCAAAACATAAGTCACGCCAATACCGGCAATAAGAGTATGTTTGCCCATTCCCTTAATTTCGTAAAAGGCGCATTAACTTTATTGCAAAACATTATTGCTCCGGGCCAGGTTTATCATCGAACCGGCAGGGTACAACCCGGCCATCAGGGCGGCAATGTTCTGTCGGGTGAAGTATAAAAGACAGATAGAAGACACAAATTAAAAAGCAGACTTCTGACTTCTGTTCAGGCATGATTAAAGCTTTGATATTCCGTAAAATTCCGGGTAAAAAAATTGAAGGATATCAGAAATGACCAAAAAAGATCAAAAGCTTATTAAAATTTTAAACCAAATTGGAGAGGATATAGATTCGTTCAGCATTGGTGACACCGATGAGTGGAAACACATTCATGGTGAACTGGAAAAGGTTAAAAAAGACCTGCCCAAAAACAAATCCAAGGTAACTGAAATTTTAAACCTTTGTCTTAGCGGGTTAGAGCGAATATGTCAAAAAACCACCGATGATTTCCTTTCTTTGGTATCCGCCATATCAGAAGCATTGATTGGTTCAGAAAAGTATATAAAGGATAAAAAAGCAGGAAAACCCCTGTTAAGTGAATCGGGGAAAGCACTGAAAAAAATTTTAGACGAGCAGTCTAAAAATGACAGGGGGTCTTCTCCCCAAACAGAAAACAAAGAAAAAAGTGAAAAATTATCTCTTGATGAAGCGGCGGTTGCGCTAATCCAGCTTGAAGCAGGAGATGACAGAGGACTAAATGATTTAAGGGAGTGTTTGGAAAAAATGGCCGCTGATGAATCGTATCCTGAATCTTCCCGCCAATACATTACCGATGCTGCCGAGAAAATAACCATGATCCTGAAAGAAGGGTCAACTGATGCTGATGCAGCGATGGAAGAAGTGGGCGACCTCTTGGAAGAAGCAATGAATGTAGCCGGAGATTACGGCAGGGAAGGAAATGAGAAATCGGTTCCGGCAGGAAGTGCTGTTTCGGCCAAAAAACAGGGGAATGATCAGGGCGATGCGCCCCAAATCAAAGATGAGAAACATAGGGCTGAAAGGACGGAGACGGAAAAGCCGGACAGCGAAACTGAACATAAGGAACACATTGAACGAGTTGGAAAAACTGCTGGGCAGAAGGATGATCCGCAACCTGCAAAAGAACCTGAGCAAGATTACATGCCTGAAGATGCTGACGTTGAATTGATCGCCGAATTTATTGCTGAAGGAAATGATTTATTTGAAAGCGCTGAAGAGGCACTGCTAACACTTGAAACAGATCCGGACGATTTGGAATCTGTCGATAAAATTTTTCGGGCTTTTCACACCGTAAAGGGAACTTCAGCATTTTTAGAACTCACCCTGCTTGCCGAAATGGGTCACCATGCTGAGTCACTTTTAAGCCGTGTGCGTGACGGAGAAATACGTTACAGCGGAGGATATGCCGATTTATCACTTCGCGCACTGGATATGTTAAAGGGAATACTACGGTCTGTTAAGGATGCCATTGGCGGAAAGCCCCTTTTAAAACCGGCTGGTTATGACGAATTAATGAAGGTTCTCAAAGACCCTGAAGCAGCCGGTGTTTCCGCTGATGAAGATGTGATCGATGAACCCAGGGTGGGAGATATTCTGGTTGCCCAGGGAAAAATTGAGAGAGAAGAGCTGGAAAAAATTGCCGACACCTGTAAAGATGAAAAGATTGGTACCCAGCTAATAAAATCAAAGGCAGCCACTGCTGCTGATGTGGGCCAGGCACTTAGAACTCAGAAAAAAATGAAAAGCGGAGGCCGGGTGGTTGAATCATCGGTACGGGTTGGCACCAGAAGGTTGGACCGTCTGATCGATATGGTGGGAGAGCTTGTAATTGCGCATTCCATGGTAGCTCAGGACGAGCTGATTGTGGACGGCAGTAATATTGAACTCCAAAAAAAAGTCTCTCTAACTAGCAAGATTGTTCGAGAGCTTCAGGATATAAGCATGTCTATGAGGATGGTTCCCCTTAAATCGACTTTTAATAAAATGGCCCGGCTTGTGCGTGATATATCACGAAAGATCGGTAAAAAGGTGAACTTTGTGACCGAAGGTGAAGATACGGAAATCGATCGGAACCTGGTGGATGTCATCAATGATCCGCTGGTACATATGGTAAGAAATGCAGTGGATCATGGAATTGAACCGCCGGAAGCACGGAAAAAGAATGGTAAAGATGAAACCGGTGTGGTTAAACTGACCGCTTATCATTCAGCCGGAAGTGTGGTGGTGGAAATATCAGACGACGGTAAGGGTCTTGATCGGAAGGCCCTCATTGCCAAAGCAAAAGAAAAAGGTTTTATCAGCGACTCCCCCGATTTTAATGATAATACCTTAACCGACAAAGAAGTGTTTAATATGATTTTTGAGCCAGGATTTTCCACTGCTGAGGCCGTAACCGATGTATCAGGACGCGGTGTGGGTATGGATGTGGTCAGAAAAAATATAGAATCCTTGCGGGGGCAGGCTGAAATAAAATCTGAACTGGGAAAGGGAAGCGTTTTCAGAATGAGCCTTCCTCTGACTCTTGCAATTATCGACGGGATGGTTGTTCGGGTGGGAAATGAAACCTATGTCATCCCAACAGGTTCTATCATAAGGTCTATTAAACCAGACTCCAAAAATATCACCAATGTATTTGAAAAAGGCGAAATGTTATCACTTCAAGGGGAGCTTATCCCTTTGATAAACATGTCCGCTTTATACGACATTGCAAGTACACCCAAAGACGAAGACATGTCGCTGGTTGTTATTGTTGAAGATGAAGAAAAACAGGCAGGACTTTTAATAGATGAGCTTATCGGCCGGCAGCAGGTAGTTATAAAAACACTGGGTGGCACCATGAAAAGTACACCTGGGATTTCGGGCGGTGCGATTATGCCCAGCGGAAGGGTTGGACTGATTATTGATGTGGCAGGACTTTTAAAGTTTTCTAATGAGGTGCAGGAAAAAGAGGAAGGGGATGGACCAGGGGCGGCAGGAACGCAGGTGCTTGCGGCATGATGGGAGAGAACTGGCTCATAGTGGATGGTTGACGGCCGATGAAGACAGCTAAAATGATAAAAGTATCCGTTATTGCTTTCAACTGTGCTGTTCAAGGAAAAGTTAAGGCCCAATGGTGATAGGCGGAAGGAAGAAAATGACATGCTCTGCATATCTACAGGAGAAGAAAGGAACAAATGGCATTGGTTTCGTTTGAGCTAAATGACAGGCAGTTTAAAAAAATAAGCCGGATTGTTTACCAATACAGCGGCATTGCATTGAAAAGGGGTAAGGAAGCTCTGGTCAGGGCACGTCTTGCCAAACGACTACGTATTTTAGGAATGACAGATGTTGAAGAGTATATGACGCACATCGAAAGTACTGAGGGGGCCAACGAACTGAGGGCGATGCTTGATATAATGACAACCAACAAGACCAGTTTTTTCCGTGAGGTAGAGCATTTCAAATATATGGAAAGGGAGATATTGCCAAGGCTGAAAAACAACAGGATGAGGTTTTGGAGTGCTGCCTGTTCTTCAGGAGAAGAGCCTTATTCGATCGCAATTTCGCTTATGGAAAAACTGCGGGGAGTTGAGTCAAAGGATGTCCTTATTCTGGCGACCGATATATCGTCTGGAATGCTTAAAAAGGTCAAAGACGCTGTTTACAGCGAGGAAAACATCCGTGACCTTCCCAAAGCGTTTTTGCATAAATATTTTACCAAAGTTTCCAAGAATCCGAGCACGTTTTATAAGGTAAAAGATAATGTCCGTTCAATTGTTCGGGTGGCCTGGTTAAATCTCATGGAAAATTGGCCCATGAAAGGAACTTTTAATGTGATTTTCTGTCGCAATGTGATGATTTATTTTGACCGGCCCACCCAGGAAAAATTGATAAATCGATTCTATGATTACCTGGAGCCGGGTGGGCATCTTTTTGTCGGTCATTCGGAAGGATTGTCCGGTGTTCAGCATAATTTTAATTATATAAAACCGGCAACCTATCGGAAATAGACATTGTAGCTCAGCTTAATTTTAGCCAGAAACGATTCAAATACACGGTTTGCATATATGAGACATATAATTGTAGTCGGCGACATGAAGACCGGAAACAGAGAAGACTTTTTGATCACCCACGCCTTGGGCAGCTGTCTGGGATTGATGGTTTATGACCCGCAGGAAAAAATCGGCGGTCTTTTACATGCCATGCTTCCATTGTCAAAAATTAACAGGGATAAAGCCCAGGCCAATCCTTACATGTTCGTTGATACGGGAGTTCCAGCCCTGTTTCAAGCACTGTACGAAATGGGTGCAGAAAAATCGAGATTGGTGGTTAAGGCAACCGGTTGTGGGAACCCCATGGGTAGGAATGAAATGTTTAAAATAGGCCATCGGAACTACACTGTGCTGAAAAAACTTTTATGGAAAAATAATATCCTCCTTAATGCAGAAGATGTCGGCGGAACAAAAAGCCGTACGGTTAATTTTGATATTTCAACCGGTAAAACAATAATTAGCAGTAACGGACAAAAAGAGGAACTCTAAAGACAATGGATTCAAATATTATTGCAAAGGTAGAGGCGTTCCCCAGCCTGCCCGGTGCAACCACAAAACTGATTTCCCTGCTTGATGATTCCAATGCTGCCGTGGTCGAGATAGAAGAAATCTTACGTATGGATCCAGGTCTTACCGCCAATGTCTTAAAGCTGTCAAACTCTGCTTACTTCGGGTTTCCATCTAAAATAGGGTCTGTACACAAGGCAATTGTCCTGCTGGGTGTAAAAAGATTAATGCAAATTGTGATGACATCCTGTGTAAACTCCCTGATGAGTAAATTTGTTCCGGGTTACGACTTGCCGCCGGGTGAAATGTGGCGTCATTCAATTGCAGTATCTGTTGCCGCAGAAGGCCTGATTGCTGAGCTGAATACTTCTGAAGCTGATGAAATATTTACTGCCGCACTTCTTCATGACGTGGGCAAGCTTGTTATGGGGGAGCTCATGAAGGACGATATTAATAAAATTGACAAAATAGTATCCCAGGATGTTTCATTTGAAGAAGCAGAGCATATCGTCTTTGGAATCGACCATGCCCAAATAGGTGCAAAAATACTTGAAAACTGGGGATTGCCCGCAGAAATTGTAAGTGCTGTAAGATGGCACCACGATCCTGATGCTGCCGATGAATCAAGCACGTTAATCGATATCGTTCATGTGGCAAATGTTTTATGTTTAATGATCGGTATCGGTGTGGGCAGAGAGGGCCTCCAGTACAGACCGTCACCGGTGGTGACCCAAAGGCTGGGGATAAAGCCGGCGAACCTTGAAAAGGTTGCCAGTTATACACTGGATTGGGTCAGTGATTTGACGGATGTTTATGAAATAAACCAGGAAGTTGATGCTTGAGGAGAGGGTAATAATGGCTCTAAATATACTGATTGTCGATGACAGCGCTGTGATGAGAAAGATGATTATTAAAACCATGGGTATGTGCGGCATTCCGATCGGAGAGATAAAGCAGGCTGGCAACGGCAGGGAAGGACTGGAAGAGTTGACAAAAAGCTGGATTGATATCGTTATCCTGGACATCAATATGCCGGTAATGAACGGCGAGGAAATGATGGATGCCATGCAGCAACGTGCTGAAACAAGCGACATTCCGGTTGTGGTCATCTCCACAGAAGGAAGCAGCACCCGTATTGATCGTCTAAAGGAAAAAGGCGCGAGGTTTATTCAAAAACCTTTTACACCGGAAATAATCAGGGATACCATATCCGAAGTCACAGGAGTAGGAGAAGGTGATGAATGAGAAAATAGACGATATAATTTTAAAAACAGCTGCAGAGACTTTAGAAAAACTGGCGTTTATGTTTGCATCTTTGTATGACCCTGAGGAAGCAATTGAAAAAGATCCTGACACAGGGGTGTGCGTTTCATTTACCGGTCCTTTTTCAGGGACACTCGGGATGAAAGTATCAGGGGAGGTTCTGGGCGAAATTGCGGTAAACATGCTCGGCGCTGATGACGAAGATGACATTACACTGGATGATAAAAATGATGCCCTGAAAGAAACCATCAATGTGATTTGTGGAAATATTTTGCCGGCAATTGGCGGGAAGCAGGCGGTTTTCAACATCGGTGTGCCGAAGATTATTCCTGCAGGTGAAAATATAACGGGCAAAGACGGGGAAGACCCTGTGTCAGATGTAAAGCTTTCCCTCGATGAGGGAAGATGCGATCTCGTATTATTCGTAAAGGGTAATATCCCTGAAGCGGGTGAATCGTTCAGCGGATGAATGGTTGAGCGGATTAATTGACGAAAGATTTTAATTCCTGCTTAACTGTTTATCCAAGTCTGAAAGAAGAGATGAGAAATGATTAAAGTTCTTATAGTAGATGACTCGGCAATCGTGCGTAAAGTAATGAGCGAAGAGTTATCAAAGTATAGCGATATTGAAATAATCGGAACGGCGGTTGATCCGTATGTGGCACGAGACAAGATTGTTAAGCTTAAGCCGGACGTCATCACCCTGGACCTGGAAATGCCGCGAATGGATGGACTGACGTTTTTGGGAAAACTGATGAAGTACTATCCCAAGCCGGTGGTAGTTTTAAGCTCGCTTACACCAAAAAACAGCCAAACAGCTTTAAAGGCTCTGGATCTTGGAGCGGTTGATGTCCTGTGCAAGCCTGGGGAAGCATATTCAACTAAAAATGTTTCACAAAACCTGGCTCGGTCCATCCGAATGGCTGCATCTGCAAAAATTGATGTCAATCAGATTAAAACCAAAATTCCGGTGAATAATGAGAGTTTAAAGGGCCTGCTCACTAAGACAACACATAAAGTGATTGCCATTGGAGCTTCAACCGGAGGAACCAAGGCCATTGAAGCTGTTTTATGCAATATGCCCGCAACAACTCCGGGCACCGTGATTGTGCAGCATATGCCGGAAAATTTTACAAAATCCTTTTCCGAAAGGCTTAATGAACTGTGCCAGATGGAAGTGCGCGAAGCAAAGGATAGCGATCACGTGGTTCCCGGGGTTGCTTTACTTGCACCGGGTAACTATCACATGGTGCTTAACAGGAACGGAGGGGTGTACATTGTAAAATTAAAAAAAGGGCCTCGGGTCCATTACCAGCGACCCAGCGTGGAAGTTCTATTCCAGTCAGTCGCGAGGAACGCTGGGAAAAATTCTGTGGGTGTGATGCTTACCGGAATGGGGGGGGACGGAGCAAAAGGAATGCTGGCCATGAAACAAAGCGGTGGGTGTACAATAGCACAGGATGAAGCATCCTGTGTGGTATTTGGTATGCCTAAAGAGGCCATCAAACTTGGGGCTGCCCACGAAGTCGTTCCCCTTAAGAATATTCCGCAGGCCATCGTTAATGCGTTAAAGAAAAAATAAGGAAATCTACCACGGATTTTCACGGAGATACACTGAAAAAATCTGTGATATTCCGTGTCCCTCCGTGGTGAATAGAGGTAAACAGATATGTCAAACATCATCGGATTGCTTGATCTGGGAAGGGGAGCGCTTCTTGCCCACCAACAGGCGATAAGTATCACAGGGCATAATATCGCCAATGTGAATACGCCAGGCTATTCCCGCCAACGGGTGAATTTGTCAACAAACCCGGGATTAACCAGTAGCCCCGGTCAGATAGGGGCAGGTGTCAAGGCTTCGGATATTCAAAGGATTTACGATCAATTTTTAGGCTCACAAATCAATGCCGAAAGCTATAACCTGGGAAAATGGGAAGCGCAAACAAGCTCGCTTGAAAGAGTGGAAATCGTCTTTGATGAAACCACCGGATTCGGATTGAATCAGGCAATGGGAGATTTCTTCAATGCCTGGCAGGACCTGACCAATAACCCGGAAGGTCATACAGAAAGGCAAATGCTTGTGGCAAAAAGCGAGATCATGGCCGAGACATTTAATAAAATATCGTCCGATTTAAACCAGCTGCAAAACGACATGGACAGCAGCATTGAGGGAGCGGTTAGCGAAATCAACACCATGGCCGGACAAATTTCCGATCTTAACGCCAAGATAAGCGATATTGAAAAAAGCGGACAAAATGCAAACGATCTGAGAGATAAGCGGGATTTATATCTCAAAGAACTTTCTTCAATGATAGATATCAGTACTTTTGAAGGAAACGATGGACAGGTTACTGTTTTAGTCGGTAACGGAAAACCCCTGGTTCAACCACCATACTCCTTAAGCTTATCAACTGTCACCAATGCTTCCGGTCACCAGAATGTTGTCTGGGTCGATCGTGACGGAAACAACGTGGACATCACCAATGATATTTCCGGCGGAAAGTTAAAAGGCTGGCTTGAAGTCAGGGATGTGGCCATTGAAGATTATAAAACCAGGCTGGATAATGTGGCTTCAAGTATAATTGCCGAAGTGAACAACCTTCATGGTTTGGGATTTGATCTGAACGGAATAGCCGGAGGGGCATTTTTTACCGGTACATCGGCCTCGGATATTGCAATCGATACAAATATCGTCAACAACGTCAACCTGATCGCAGCATCAGGAACAGGAGCACCGGGAGACAACAGCAATGCCATAGCCATTGCCAACCTGCAAAACAGTCTCCTCATGAGTGGAGGGACAGCCACCTATGATGATTTTTATAATTCCTTGGTCAGTGACGTGGGAATCGCTGTGCAGTTCGCCCAGACCAATTACGATCATCAAACAGCCATGGTTGCAAATCTGGATAATTATCGAGAATCAATTTCCGGTGTCAGCCTTGACGAAGAAATGGTAAACCTTGTCAAATTTCAGCACGCTTACGATGCCGCAGCCAAGCTAATCACTGCCGTGGATGAAATGATGAATACCGTTATGAATATGGTATAATAGTTGTTTGTTGCTGAAAGGATATTAATAATAAAAAAAATCTAAAGTAAATATTATAAGCCAGGTAGAAGTTTTAAGGTTGGGATTTTAGGCGGTCGGAGGCTTTAATGCTTCCTATATTGCCGGCCTCTCAGCTTCCTGGCTTCAATGGGGGTATACCATGCGAGTAACGAATAAAATGATGACGGATACTGTGTCTGCCAATCTCTTTAAGCAGGCCAATCGGCTATTAGCTGCGCAGGAAGTGGTGGCCACCGAAAAAATCATTAACAGACCATCCGATGATCCCATAGGAATGGAAAAGATTCTGGATTATCGCAAAGCCATTTCTTCCATAGAGCAGTATCACAGGAATTTGACTCAGGGAAAAATGTGGGTTGAGCACAGTGAAGTTGTTTTGGATGAGGTAAATGACATGCTCAGACAAGCAAAGGAGATCGCTGTTGTTCAGTCTGAAGGAAGTTCACCAAGGAGTGACAGAGCCATCGCTGCTGAACAGGTAAAAACAATATATGACCAGGTCATGCAGCTGGCAAACACCAAACTCGGTGACCGGTATATGTTTGCCGGTCATGAAACAGGGGCGGTTCCCTTTACCCGTGATGCGGCATATAATGCAACCTACCATGGCGATGCGGGCGAGATTCGCATCATTATAGGAGAAAATACGGATTTGGCGGTAAATGCCGATGGGATGCAGGTTTTTAATAACGGAACAGATACTTTTGATGTGTTAAGGCAGCTTAAGGATGCTTTGGAGAATCCGGTTTATAACCAGGCAGATATTTCAAATCAGATCCAGTCACTTGTTGATGCAAGTTCTCAGGTGGAAAGCGCAAGGTCCGACGGTGCGGCCAATTACACGCGTCTGGAGCTCACCGAAAGCAAACTGGAAGTATTCAAACTAAATGTTAAGAATATGCTGTCAAACACCGAAGACGCAGACATGGCTCAGGCGATTATCACCTTAAAAAACGAAGAAACCGCATATGAAACAGCCCTTGCGGCCGCAGCCGAGGTGATTCAGCCGAGCCTTATTAATTTTCTTAAATAGAGGGAGCTCTTCAAGTCAGTCAGTGGCACTCTTTAAGGCCCGAAGAACTGCTCAACAAGTTTCGTGTTTCCGTGATTGTTTTTTATTTTTAATAAAAAAATAGCAAACAGAAAATGAAAAGATTAATCAACCCGATTTTTCTTATAATTTTTTTCTCCCTTTTTGCTGAAGCGGGACTGTGTATCAGCGGAGAAGATATTATAAAACTGAAAAAAGCCGGGGTCAGCGATACAACCGTGCAATTAATGGTTAAAGAAAAGACCATAGAGACATGTGCGTTTACTGTGGAAGAAATAGTGAATCTAAAAAAGGCGAAAGTCAGCGATGGAACGATCCAGGTGCTGATAACAGAAGGCTCGTTTACAAAAAATGCCGAAACCATTGTTTACGGCAAAGATATCAGACCCATTAAATTTGCCACAGTGAAAGATATTATCAAGCTTAAAAATTCCGGGCTCAGTGAAAAAACAATACAGGCCATTATTTCCGTCACCGGAAAGACAAGGGACGATTCTCAGCGTGAAAAGGCCTGGGAAATGTTGAAGAGCATGGAAATCCATATTGAAAAAAAGTGATCCGTAATTTTAAGAACAAGGAAACTGAAAATTACTACCTTGAACCGGGATATATATTCCTGGCTGAAAAACCCACCTCTATATCCACAGTGCTTGGATCATGCGTTTCCGTGTGCCTCTATGACCGCAAAAAAAAAATCGGCGGGATGAATCATTTTCAAATTCCTTTTGTAACTGATTCAACCCAGGCAACTGCAAGATTCGGGAATGTGGCTACCATTACCCTAATCCGCATGATGATCCATGGCGGTTCCAAAATAAAAAATCTGGAAGCCCAGGTATTGGGCGGGGCATACAACAGTAAGGTGTCAGCCAAAGACATCGGTTTTGAGAATATCATGGCGGCAAAAAAAATTCTTGCCCGGGAGCGGATACGTGTCACCTCAGAAGATATTCGGGGAGGCAAAGGAAGAAAGATCGTTTTTAATACATCAACAAACGATGTTGCCGTATTTAAAGTCGATAAACTCAGAGAGTCGGACTGGTATCCCTATAAGAGCAATAGATAGTTTAACATCGGGCATTATTCACTCACACTCCCAAAAGCATATTAAGCTGCTTACGTTCGATCAAAACCCGACAGCAGCAAACAACGACATCTTAAATCACGCCTTGCTTTCAAAGATATCAATAAAACTTGCCAATCAATTGACACGTCTTGCCAATAATTTGGCACTTTCACTTTGAAGCAAAAAAAAATAAAAACCCTGCCGGGGGGATGGCAGGGTTTTAAGGAGGCGGGAATGAAGGAAAGGAGAGAAACTTCATTCCGTTTGATTTAATAAGTATGCAACTTTAGTGCCAAGTAAGTTTGGAAGTTGTAAGGTCTAAAAACGGGAAACCTGGGTGACAAACAAAACAATCGATGTGGGATCGGAGAGTATTTCAATCTCCACTCAGTTCGTCCGGAGGAGCGCCCATTTGCCCGTATCAGCCTTAACAAATAAGTCCGGCACTCTGTACACGCCCCCTATCTTCTCAGTTAAACCCATACAGGCAGAGACGATCAACGTTGTCGTGGGATTCTGTCCTTTGGGGCTGGTTCAAATTGAATCTAAGCGAGATAGCTGCCGAACGCCGGTTTCTCGAAATGATTGTTAAGACTGATACGGGCAAATGGGCGCTCCTCCGGACGAACTACTAACAATCATTAAAGCTCAAACGGTTCATAAAAAAGACCATTGATAAGAAACTCACCGAGCCATCAATTATTTTATATACAATAATCGAATTTGGAACGGCACAAAGATTGCAGATGTTTATCATTATTCACTAAAGTTTTTAACAGAATATCCCGATACAAATAAAAAGACAATGCTAGTATGAAAGGGCAAAAACCTGAAACCGATGAATGCAAAAATATATCAATCATCAATATGGGAGGTATAAGAAAATGACGGAAACAACAAAAACAATGGATCAGGCGGTAAGAGCAATGGCCGACAAGGAAGGTAAATACCTGACATTTACCCTGGCGAACGAGGAGTATGGCATCGGTATTCTTAAGATAAAAGAGATTATCGGTATGATGCCGATTACCACGGTGCCGCGAACACCTGAGTTTGTGAAAGGGGTGATCAACCTCAGGGGAAAGGTGATACCGGTCATGGATCTGAGGTTACGATTCGGCATGGAAGCCATGGAATACAATGACAGGACCTGTATCATTGTGGTGGAAATCGAAAGTCAGGCAGGAACGGTCCAAATAGGGGCGGTGGTAGATTCCGTATCTGAGGTATTGAATGTCGGTGGTAATGATATAGAAGAAACCCCGTCATTCGGGGCAAAGCTTGATACGGAATATATACTTGGCATGGCCAAGATGGAAGGCGGTGTGAAGATTCTGCTTGATATTGATAAAGTGTTAAACGATGAGGAAATTGCTGCTCTGGAAAAGGCAGCATAGAATAAAACGTTTTGACCGGTTGAGTAAATGAGCGGCTGAACTGTTGAAGGATAAGACGACAT
The DNA here is from genome assembly GCA_034189135.1 of Thermodesulfobacteriota bacterium. Classification (NCBI taxonomy): domain Bacteria; kingdom Pseudomonadati; phylum Thermodesulfobacteriota; species Thermodesulfobacteriota bacterium. The sequence goes on from JAXHVO010000059.1 coordinate 45,975, forward strand.
AACCGCTCAACGACTCATCTGCTCAAACAAACAAGGAAGAGGTGATAACAATGTTTAAGAATATGAAAATAAGTACCAAAACAAGTTTGGTTATCGCCGTTGCCTTGATTTCGATTTCAGTTATTTTAGGTTTTGTCTCAGTTATGCAGTTGATGCGAAACGGGAAGCTGGCTGTTGCCCAGATAGAAAGGCTAGGCACTGATAACATTGAAAGGATAAAGGCGGACGGAAAAAGCCAAATACAAGCCTTTCGTGAGGAACGCATGTTGCGGGAAAAGGAATACCTGAAGTCACAGGTTCAGACAACTATGAGTGTCCTTAAGAAAGCCTTAAAAGATGCCACATCCTTAGACAGCGGAAGTGTACTAACTGAACAGGTTAAAAAGGCCATCATACTTGAACAACAGGAGAGCATCGCGGGTTTTATCGGCGCACTTCGCTATGGTCCCGAAAATAAGGATTACTTCTGGATCAACGACATGCATCCGAAGATGGTCATGCATCCTTATAAACCGCAGCTGAACGGTAAAGATCTCTCTGAAAGCAAGGACCCGAACGGCAAAAGGCTATTTGTGGAATTTGTCAAAGTCTGTCGTGAACAGGGTGAAGGATTCGTGGATTATTACTGGCCCAAGTACGGTGCAGACCAGCCGCAACCCAAACTTTCATTTGTAAAGCTTTTTAAAGAATGGAACTGGGTGGTGGGCACCGGAGTATATATCGATGATATCGACAAAATAGTGAATATCAAAAGGGGAGAATTGGAGAACGAAATAAAAGCGGTTATGGCTGATATGAACAAACAGGTTGATTCAACCAAACGAGAATTTCAAAAAAATGTCCGACAGGTCATTATGCTAACAAGTGTAATTTCGCTGATTGCTTTGGCGGTGGTATTGGCCGGGTCTTATTTGTTTGCCAAATGTAATATAACAAAACCGATCAGCCGAATCATAGAGGGGATGAATGAAAGCGCCGAGCAGGTGGCATCCGCATCCGGGCAGGTTTCATTTTCCAGTCAGTCTCTGGCGGAAGGCTCATCGGAGCAGGCGGCCTCCATTGAAGAAACATCAGCATCCTTGGAAGAGATGTCCTCCATGACAAAGCAGAATGCCGAGAATTCAAAACAGGCGGATGCTCTAATGCAGGAGTCAAACCAGACGGTAGGCCGTGCCAGCACATCGATGACAAATCTTAAGGATTCCATGATCGATATCACAAACGCAAGCCGGGAGACATCCAACATTATAAAGACCATTGATGAAATTGCCTTCCAGACCAATCTTCTGGCACTGAATGCAGCAGTAGAAGCAGCCAGAGCCGGTGAAGCCGGAGCCGGATTTGCTGTGGTGGCCGAAGAGGTTCGAAATCTGGCCATGCGCTCTGCAGATGCCGCTAAGAACACTGCTGAACTGATAGAAGACACGGTTAAGAAAGTAAAAAATGGATCCGAGCTGGTAAATACGACTTCTGATGCTTTTGCTGAAGTGGCTGCCAGTTCCGCCAAGGTTGCCGAATTGATCGGAGAGATTGCTGCAGCGTCAAACGAACAGGCGCAGGGAATTGATCAGGTCAATGTAGCGGTCACCGAAATGGACAAGGTCACCCAGTCGAATGCCGCCGGAGCAGAGGAATCCGCGTCAGCTTCGGAACAGATGAATGCACAGGCGGAAGAGATGAAGCGTATGGTGAATGAGCTCGTAGCGATGGTCGGCGGAAGTGCAAAAGGAGCCGGAGATGGGGCAGGATCATTCGGGTGGAGAAAAATGATTCCAGGCGATGGAGCAGGAAAAAGACCAGAAATATCCCAAAAGGCTCCTGCTGAAACACCGGGCAAGGGAGTAAAGAAGATTGTGCATCACCAGGCAAAGGAAGTTAATCCCAAACGGGTCATTCCTTTGGATGATGCGGAATTTAAAGATTTCTAAATTTAAAGATTAAAATGGGATTGGCGTTAATAAAGAAAAAGAGTGGTAATTCTGCCGGAGAAGACCTGTCGGAAATTCTGAAAAGCAGCGATGAAAAGCGGCACTTTTATCTACTTATAATAAGGGCGCTGCTGGTATTTATTAAGGATTTTTCACTGGATTTAAAGGAAATAGACTCTGAAGAGTTCAAAAGGAAGATAGATGGTTTAGCCGAAAAACTCTTATCTGATGAGAGGACCAAAAAGCTGCAATCGGGTTTTGAAAAAAACAAAAAAAACATAGTTACCTATATTAAAAAGCAGAAAGAATATTTGAAAGATCGTGAGGACGAGTTTAAAGAAATTATTGATCTGCTGACAAAAGCGATGGCAGTGGCTGATCACGACAACCAGGTTTATAATGAAAAGATTTATCAGCAGAGCGAGAAGCTGGAAAAACTAACTTTGCTTGACGATATAAGGAAAATAAAGAATGAGCTGATAATACAAGTTGAAAATATAAGAAGGACTGTAAGGAAAAAGGATTTACATGATAGCGAGAAGCTGGAAAAATTGTCCCAAAAGGTAAATTCTCTTAATGTTGAGCTTGAAAAGGCAAAGGAAGAATCTGTAAAAGACGGCCTGACCGGTATTTATAACCGGAGAGCCTTTGACATATATATCAGGAAGCTGGTTGAGCGAAACACTGTTACAAAGGCACCTTTTTCATTACTGCTTTTAGATATAGACGATTTTAAGAAAATTAATGATAATTTCGGTCACCAGACCGGAGATCGTTTGCTGGTAGCCACAGCCCGCAAGTGCAAAGAATTTATAAGAAGTGATGACTTTTTGGCTCGTTACGGTGGAGAAGAGTTTGTTGTTGTTCTGCCTGGGGCTTCACTGAGAAATGCCGCAAAAAAGGGTAAAATTATTTGTAAAGAGATAGCAAAAGCCAGATATGCTTTAGAGGGGAGCAAAGAAGATACCATCATTTCAATTACTCTTAGCATTGGCGCCAGTATTCACAAAAAAGGTGATACAGTGGAAACTGTGATAGAGCGTGCAGATAAAGCCCTTTATGCTGCAAAGCAATCTGGGAAAAATCGGATCATATCTGAAAAAGAAATTAAATAATAAAAAAGAGGTTAAAATACACTAAAGTTTTAGGAAAATATACCGATAAAAAAATAGAGGAATAAAGAAGATTACAGAAAAGATGTGGCCTCAAAGATTAAACACTAAGAGAAGAGAGAGGAAAAATCATGAAAAAGTCATCAATGACCATTTTTGTAATCTGTTTGGTTTTAGGATTATCTGCACAGGGTTATGCGATTAACGGACCACTGATAGACGGTCAGGGTACCAGGATTATGGGTATGGGAGCAACCAATATTGCGGTTACCGATGACAGTAATACCATAGCCAACAACCCCGGAGCCATTTTTGCTCATGATGAGGGTGTTATCGATTTGGATATAGGTCTTGTTGCCCCTCATCCGGATTTTAAAAACGCTCTTAATGATGAAGACGGACAAAACCTTCTCTGTCCCCTTCTTGCTGTCAGTTTCTTATCCACACCTTTAAATGAAAAATTTAAACTGGGCTTCGGCCTTTTTCCGATGGGTGGTTTGGCATCAGAATACCGGCTTACTAATGCTAATTATGGGGATCAGGTTACGAGTCAAACTTATCTTTTTTGAAAATGTTGCCTGCAGTCGGATACAAGGTTAATGAAAATTTTTCTGTGGGACTTTCATTTGGCATCGGATACCAGAGCATGAGGTTGAAAATGCCTTATCAGGTTCATTCGGGCGCTTTGGCAGGTAATGTTATGGTTGCCGACATGCGCATGGAGGGTTCTGATTATTGCAGCAATTTAGGTATTCTTTATAAGGTTAACGATGCCGTAAAAATTGGTTTCGTATACAAGTCAGAGACAAAGATAAATATGTCAGGAGATGCAAACGTGGATGCATCTGCACTGGGAGCCGGTACGGCAAAGTATGATGTGGAAGCAACCTATAAATGGCCGCAATCAGCCGGTGTTGGTATATCCTATCTGGCAACCCCCAAATTACTTGTTGCGGCGGATGTTGAATGGATAAACTGGAAAAAAGCGATGCAAAGCCTTGAGTTCGAATTTTCCCAAGGTAATAGCGGATTGCTGCCTCCCGCACTCAACGATGAATTGCCCCTTGACTGGGACGATCAATATGTTTTCAGACTTGGCGTCGAATACGAAGCGACGGAAAACCTGGATCTTCGTTGTGGGGTTACATACGGCAAATCACCTATTCCTGATAACACGGTAATGTCTATATTATGCACAATTATCGAATGGTCGGCAACTATCGGGCTGGGTTATAATGTCACTGAAGATGTTTCTTTTAATGCAGCCTATCTCCATTCCTTTGACCATACGCAGGATTCGGATGTAAGCTTAATCGGTAATGAATATGATGGAAGCTCAACCGGTGTGTCAATAGATGCAATCTATATGGGATTGACTGTAAATTTTTAGAATGAAAAATTGAGGAGGAAATGTTATGTTTAATTTAAATGAAATTTTAATAGCCTCTGCTGTTATCTCAGTAGGTGCATTTATGGTAGCGGCTGTCTTGTACATGATTTATAAAAAGACACTAACTTTTATGCTTTGGGTAAGATTGATGCCTGGAATAATCATTCTCTGCATCGATCTTTTTACCTGGGGAAGATTTGGCGTTTATAATGTGCTGATTAGTGCAGTTATGCCGCTCATAGGTGTTAGCCTTATGGTTGCGAACCTTATCTACGTTGCGAAGAAACTGTCTGTTCCCCTGATACGTATTATCGAGGGCTTGAGCGAAGGATCTAACCAGGTGGCATCCGCTTCAGGACAGATTTCGTCTGCAAGCCAGTCACAGGCGGAAGGTGCTTCAGAGCAGGCTGCATCCATAGAGGAAACATCTTCTTCCCTTGAAGAGATGTCGTCCATGACCAAGCAAAATGCTGACAATGCCGGCCAGGCGGATAAGCTTATGCAGGAAGCCAATCAGGTCGTTGTTGAAGCGAATGATGCCATGGGCAAACTGACCACTTCTATGGAGAATATCTCCGAAGCAAGTGAAGAGACACAGAAAGTAGTAAAGACAATAGATGAGATAGCCTTCCAGACAAACCTGCTTGCACTGAATGCAGCAGTAGAGGCCGCCCGTGCCGGTGAAGCAGGGGCCGGTTTTGCTGTAGTAGCGGAAGAGGTAAGAAATCTTGCACTACGTTCTGCGGATGCAGCCAAAAGCACGGCAGAACTTATTGAAGGTACCGTCAAGAAAGTAAGTGATGGGTCGAAATTAGTGGAAAGGGCCAACGAAACCTTCAGCAAAGTGGAAAAGAGTGCTTCTAAGGTAGGTGAGCTGGTAGGTGAAATAGCCGCTGCATCTAATGAACAGGCCCAGGGTATTGAGCAGGTGAACACAGCGGTAGCTGAAATGGATAAGGTTGTACAGACAAATGCCGCCAATTCTGAAGAAACGGCCTCCGCATCTGAAGAGATGAATGCCCAGGCTGAAGAAATGAAGGGGTTTGTCAGGAGTCTGTCAGTTCTGGTCGGAGAGAGTGAGAATGGAAAAGATAACGAGCAGGACGAGGACGCTGCGCTCATGCAACCAAAAACCAAACCTCAGAGGCTCGCTTTCGCTGCAAAGATGAAAGCAGGCACTGGGGAAATGGCTGTTGTTCAAAAAAAAGAAGTGAAACCGAATCAGGTGATCCCTTTGGATGATGCTGATTTTCAGGATTTTTAATCAAACAACATGACCCTAATCGAGTTTTGACTCGATTAGGGCTGTGTGTTTGCTTGAAAACAGGATAAGTAGTTACAAAAATTTACTGATTTATTATGGAAACTAACAAAATATTTAATAGACTGGATTCAATCAAAGACATTCCCACTTTGCCCACCATCGTTTTTGAGCTCAATGAACTGCTCCAGGACCCGAATACACCCATCACCGATATAAGCGATATTATAGAAAAAGATCAGGCCATGTCCCTGAGAGTATTAAAACTGGTAAATTCCGCATTCTATGGGATTCAAAAAGAAGTAAATGATATAGGAAATGCGATCGTGCTGCTTGGTTTTAATACGGTACGAAATGCCATTGTTTCCCTGGGCGTAATAAAATCGTTTTCAGGGAAAAAGTCTCTGGCAGGATTCGATATCAGTGACTTCTGGAAACATTCACTTGCGGTTGCCGTTGTCAGTAAAAGCCTTGCAGAAAAGACAAAAATAGCATCACCGGACAGTTGTTTTGTGGGTGGGCTATTGCACGACATAGGAAAGGTTATACTGGCACAATATTTTCAGGATCTGTTTGAAAAAGTGTGGAATACTGCCAAAAAAGAAAGCATTTCCTTTTATGAAGCTGAAAAGAAAGAGATTTCCATAGACCACGGAAGAATAGGCGCTCACCTTGCAGCAAACTGGGAGCTTCACCAAAGCTTTATTGATGTGATTCGCTGGCACCATGATGTGCGAAATGATTCGGAAAGCAAAAAAATGATCTTGATCATATATTTAGCGGACATTATCGTCAACAGTTATGATGCTGATTCTGAGGGCAATATTGATTTATCTGTGATGCACCCTGCGGCTTTAAAATTTCTTAACAAGCAACTGGGAGACGTTGACAGCTGGTTTGATGAAATTAAAGACGATATTCAATCCGCATACCAGTTCTTTTTGGAAGATTAACATCGAACCTATTGAAAGACGAACACCCAACGCTCAATGCAGAATAATAATTCCGCTTCGCTCGTTAAATTATTGTTAAAACGGAATTAAGCATTTTATAGAAGGTCCTGACTTTCTACGCAGCTATCATTTCTATATTAAATATAGTCACCCCGGTTGAATTTGATGGTCTCAAGTGACGATGTAACCAGTGCCTGGTTTAAAATATTCTTCAGGCCGTTATCGTCGGAAAGCGAATCCAGCACAGGCGTCAGGTTTTCCTTTTCTTTTTCCATTTGCTTAACCAGGGAATCAATTTCTTTTAAAGAAAAATGCGGATCATTTAGTTTTTGCTGATACTCTTCCAGCACATTTAGCAGATTCTCCACCCGATCAATCATAGATGCATTTTGTGCGGGAGATAACGCATTTAATTGTATTGGAGTAATACTACTGATGGGTGGCATCTGTTGAGGTCCTGATTTTAATTCGGCGGATTTTTCAACCTCGTTTTTCAAAACTGTCCCGAAGTCAATTCCCTGATTTTTTATATTATTACTAATTTTTCCACCGTAAAGACTTTTTTGAATATTTTCATTGTGTTCGATTTTCATTTTTTGGGTTCCTTTTGTTTCTTAGGGTAAAAAATTAAACCGTCACGAAAACATGACAGGAAGAAAGCAGTAACATATCGCATTTTATCTCTATGTTGGGATAAAACAAAACTATATTGGAAATATGCAAGAAGCATGCAAGGCGGTAAGATAATAAATATTTATTTTGCATCGGCCGTGTTACATGGAAGAGATAATGATATAACAAAATGTAATAATTGATAAAAAAATGATTTATCAGGCAAAAGGTAAAGGGCAGCAGGTTAAAAAGTTTATATCTTCTGCTTTTATAGTAATAAGCGGCAGGAAATATTTGCCTACCCATGGCTCATCTATTTGCCAACCACTTTCATTAAATCAGAAAAAAAACAATCATTCTTGAATAATTATTTTTGGTATACCCTTTCCGCTTTCGCAAGGCAGAGCCTTTTACTTTCATCACAAATTCAATCGAATTCTTTTTCTTAATAACTGCTGCTGGTATTTGTATATAAATTTTGTCAAGGATTTTTGTTCATTTTTATCTATACTAACGAACTGTAGGGCACAGCAGTTTTTTGGTTTAAGTGAACCTTTGACCGCTCTTACGATGGTTGCTTTTTTAATTTTTGATTTAAAAAATTTTCCTTCCAGGGGAAATAACAGTTCGATATCTTCAAAGCAGTCTCCGACTTTTAAAAAATGTTTTTCTTCAATTTCTGGCATATGACCGACAAGCGCAATAAGGGTGCCGCCAAGACTGACATCAATCACATTCATTTTAAGAAGTTTTGAATTTATTCTGACATGAAGTTTGGTTCCGGCAGGAACCTCCAGCCTGAAATCTTTTCTTCTTTGTTTCCGATTAATGAAATCAGGAAAATTGACCTTTATTTCATCATGGTGGATTTCTCCCCCGGACGTTTTAAAGGAATAGCTTAAATTATCTTTTCCGGTAAATTTAAAATTCATTTTTAGGTTGTTTAAACCGCCGGAAGCAGGTTGGAAATCCTTGGGAGAGTCGATCATAAAGGTTCGATTTTTCTTATTGGGATATACATTGGTAATAATGGTAAGACATTCATAATTCTTGCCGGTCAGCCGCATTTTGATAAGTGTTTTATCTTTTTTTATCGTTGTAAGAATATCGGCAATGTGTTGGCCTTCAATTTTTTCCATGAGCTATAACCTTGCTATACTTTCGGCAAAAGTGGAATCCTGTAAAAGCTTCTTGGCAAAATCGAGATATTTTCCCGTGATGGCCCTGACTGCAAGTTGCAATGCATAAGGTTTAATTGGTTTTTCCAGAAGGTAATTCACATCAGATGCCAGACACATATTTACAATATCATCGCTGGCCATTCCGGAGATAATGATGGCATCTTTGTGGGCGGATGGAAATCTTTGTTCTATGGAATCGAGAAATAAAAAGCCGCTTTTCCCGCCCAGGAAAACATCAACAACAAACACAGCAACGCCGATCTCTCTGTTAAGACAGTATAGGATCGCTTTGTCCACATCGCTGAAAGTGACTATGTTTCCCCAGGTATAAAATTTCTCAATAATACCGGCGATGACTTTGCACACACTTTGATCATCGTCAACTATAATCACATCCAGGCCGTCTGACATCATTGTCTCCTTGTTTAGCATCACGATTACTGGTTATATGGAGATATTGGGTCTGCAAGTATTAAGCTGTTTGTAATATGCTCATCCATCGGAGAGGGTTGAATAATGATGAGATTTTCCTCCCCAAATTAAAGTAAGTGGCAAACATTTAACACCTGCGCGAGTTACCTTGCAGACGAGTTGATAATGGTGACAAAAATTTATTTAATTCTCCTGTTTGTTTATTTTTCCACCATATTTATATACCATTTATCATTAATTTGCAATAAAATCTTGTATTTTTATGGATTCAAATATTTGGTTGGCTGGAAAATCAGGCAGAGAAATTGCTTATTTTTCTAATCAAATCATTGGGAAAATATTCGTTATTCAACAAGACAGTGACCCTGCTTCCGGGCTGGGCAAAAGGCAATGATTGTCCGTTGATATCGATGATATCTATTATTTTGTCCTTAACCACCGGTCCTTTTCTCCCCAGGACTTCGACATCGGTGCCTTTAAACATTTTATTTCTAACCTCGATATATGCCAGAGACCGGCCTGCTTTTTTAATCACTTTACCAATAAACAGGTGGCTGTCTAAAGGTTTGTTTTTTTCATAATTTGGCAATATCTGATCGGGGTCTCCCAAATAAAAACCGGTGCAATAGCCACGGTTGTTTATTGAGGCAAGTTCATCCATCCATCTCGGTTTGGTTTCATAATCTTCAGGTGATGCATAATAGCTGTCAATGGCTTCCCGGTAAACTTTTACAGTTGATGCAAGATAGTTGATTGATTTCATTCGGCCTTCTATCTTAAATGAATCTATGCCTGATTCGATAATTTGCGGGATGTGTTCAATCATGCATAAATCGCTTGAATTAAAGATATAACTGCCACGGTCATCTTCAGCCAGGGGGTAGTATTTGTCGGGTCTTAATTCTTCCACCACGGCATATTTCCACCTGCATGGGTGCGTGCACAACCCGCGGTTGCTGTCCCGATTTGTCATAAAACTGCTGAGAAGACATCGGCCTGAATAAGAGATGCACATGGCCCCGTGAACAAAAGCCTCTATTTCCAGCGAGCTTTGCGAGGCAATCTCATTTATCTCCTTTAAAGAAAGCTCCCGTGCTACATTTACTCTTTTGACGCCCAGTTTTTCCCAGAACACTGCACTTTTATAACTGGTGGTGTTGGCCTGGGTGCTGAGATGTATGGGAATTTCAGGTATAACGTTGCCGGCCTCCATGAATACTCCGGGATCGGAGATGATGACCGCATCGGCACCAATTTCGCCGATATATGTCAGAAAATCGATGACCGCTTCTTGCTCAAAATTCCTCGGATATATATTGCAAGCCACATAAACTCTGACACCCGCTTTATGGGCATCTCTTACCGCACTTTGAAGCTCATCGTGGCTGAAATTTCCTGAAAAATTTCTCAAACTGAACTCCTTGCCGGCAAGATAAACCGCATCCGCACCATAATGTATGGCGATTTCTAATTTTTCCGGGTTGCCCGCAGGTGATAGAAGCTCTACTTTTTTAGTCATAGACATGGCTTTTTATCGCGTAAAGTTGTTGGTTTATGAAAAAATCAGCCTTGCTGATGTATTTTGAACCGCAGAATATCGAACAATGATTTACGAATGTCGAAGTAAATGATAACGAATAACCTTTGTTAATTCGATATTCCTTGTTCAAAATTCGATATTTAAATGGCGATGCCGTTGTTTAAAAATTAAGCCTGATGAGTTCCACTTTTTACGAATCCATCAATATGTGCTCGATGGTTTTTTTAAGACTTTCCTGCCAGGATTTTATACTAATTCCAAAATGTTGTTTGACCAGGCTGCAATCAAGGGCGGAAAAGGCCGGTCGTTTGGTCCGGACAGGGTACTGGTCGGTTGTTACCGCTTCTACGCTGGGCACTTTATAATTTTGGTATTGAGCTGCAATTTCAAATATCGTTTTGGCAAATTTGTGCCATGTGGTGATGCCAAGGCCGCAATAGTGGTAAGTTCCCCAGGCAGTTTTATTGTTTAGTATAATTTGTTTTGAAATATCCACGGCAGCTTCAGCCAGATCCGCCGCACAGGTTGGACAACCGTATTGATCGGAAACAACTTTTATGACCCCTTTTTCATTGCCGAGCCGAAGCATTGTTTTTACAAAATTATTTCCGTAAGCGCCATACAGCCAGGAAGTACGCAGAATAACATGTTGCTTCAGTATAGATCTCAGTTTGTTTTCACCCTCTGCTTTACTTTTTCCGTAAATGCCAAGCGGTGATACAGGGTCCGATTCGGTGTAAGGTTGGCCTTTGCTGCCGTCAAAAACATAATCCGTTGAGACATGAATGAGCGGTATTTGCTTTTTATTACAACATACGGCAAGGTTGGCAGGTCCAATGCTGTTTACCGAAAAGGCCATTTCCGATTCGGTTTCCGCCTGATCGACATTTGTGTAGGCACTCGCATTGATAACCATTGAGGGCTTAAATTCAGTAAGAATTTTTTCAACGCAAGACGGGTCGGCGATATTAAATTCCGGAAGGTCAACAGCCAGGTATAAAAAATTATTTCTTCTGCATTCGATCACCAATTCTGAACCGAGTTGCCCGTTTGAGCCGATAATGAGGAGCTTCATCTGCTGTTCTCCTGTGAGGGAAGCTGGTTAGGGAGAAGGTCGCAAAGCTTGAGGTTGCGTCTGTCTTTATCAGAAACAATTGGATTTTTCTCAGGCCAGGCTATAGCGATGTCGGAATCCGCCCAATTAATACCGCATTCATCTTCCGGAGCATAGAATTCAGAACATTTATATAAAAAGTGGGCGGTTTTGCTGATCACGCAGAAGCCGTGGGCGAAACCTTGGGGAATGAAGAGCTGACGTTTGTTTTGATCGGACAGGTAAGCACCGGTCCATTGGCCGAAGGTGGGTGAACCGGATCGGATATCAACAGCCACATCAAATATTTCACCTGTTAAAACCTGGACCAGTTTTGCCTGGGGATGTTTAACCTGATAATGCAAGCCACGCAAAGTACCTTGAACGGAAAAAGAAAGATTGTCCTGAACAAATATCTGATTGATACCGTGTTTTGAATACCTCTCCTGTTGATAGGTTTCCATGAAAAATCCACGATTGTCTTTGAATACCTCAGGTTCAATAATAAGGACACCTTCAATTGCTGTGGTGATGATATTCATTTTAATTCCTTTTTGTATGTTCGATGTTTGGTCTATTTTTTTGTTTTCTTTCCCTTCTGCCTTCTGCCACCTTGTCTTCCGTCTTTCATTTAAGCGCCATGTCGGAAGATAAAATAAGTTCAACTCCGGCTTCAGTTAGCAGGGCAGCCGCCGTCCCTTCCTTTTTCTCAACAACAATGACCTGATCCGGTTTAAAACCGAGCAGCCATCTTCCCACCAGAAATCCCTTTTTGGTTTCTGCCTGCCAATGGGGGTTGCGGACATATTCACGATGGGATATTTCTCCTCCGGCTCTGTCAATGGTTTCAAGCAAAAACCATGGCGCCCTAGCCATGTGGGCTTCTATTTCTCCTTCCGGTTTTTTTACCGGAGTAAGACGTCGAAACTTATCAGGCTCATGAGAGTGGATTTTAACGCCGGCCATGACCACCTGAGAGAAAGTGCTCAGGATATTATTTTCCAGGTTGTGACTGATACGATGGGCGAGTTCAAGGGAACAGGAACGAAGAACGACATCCAGATCAACAATAAAACGGCCTCCAGCCATACGGCTTAGACACCTTTCGACACGCTCTACGCGGGGATGGGCTTCAACCAGGGCTATAATTTTTCGTTCAGTATCACGGTCGATGGCTTCATCCATCAGGTCACGAAGCGCCCTAAGCAACAGGTTGCCACCGGACCAGAAAATAAAGATTGACACCGCACCTGCCGCCCACCGGTCAAGCCTGACACCATAGTATGCGCCGATCAGGCTGAAAACCACCACCAATGTGGAAAGCCCGTCAGCCAGATAGTCGCGGGCATCGGCTTGCAGGGCTTTTGAATGCAGTTTTTTCCCGGTGTGAAGCTGGTAAAAGCCGAAAGACAAAGTAATGATAAGGGAAACCACTGCAACGGGAAGTGTAATGGCAACATCGGGTAGGATATTCGGTCCTAAAAAGGCGCGCCTGCCGACTTCATAGCCTGCCAAAATGACAGCAATTGAGGTAATTAGCGTTGCCAGGGTTTCAGCTTTGTAAAGGCCGTAGGGAAAAGAAGGGTGTTTTTTACCGGCCAGCCAGAGACCGGCACAGGCAGCGGCAGAGCCAACCACATCTGTGGCAGAATGGATGGCATCACCGACAAGGGCTGAAGAACCGCCAAGAACGCCGGCAACACCTTTGCCTAAAGACAGCAAAAGGTTGAGTGCGACTGAAACTGCAGCCCTGCTCCGGGCCTTTTTAATTTCTATATGGGCGCCAACAGCTTTTTTGGCCTGTGGCTGGACAAGTTGAGATGATTTTTCTGTAGATTTCATAAAAATGACTACGCAGGTTTCGGGTTACGGGGCTCGAATTCTAAGCGCCTAACAACTTTCCTCCCTGATAAACGAAAAAAGCAGCAAACCACGCAATGGAAGTGTTATAGGTAATGCTGAAGAACATCCATTTAAAGGAACCGGTTTCCCGTTTGATTGCTGCAACTGTGGCAAGACACGGAAGATACAACAGAACAAAAATCATCATTGAAAGCGCAGAAAGGGGAGTCATCCCGGATGATAAAAGAGCTTCCTTTAAGGCGTCTGACTCTTCATCGGCGGCATGCAGAACAGCCATGGTGCTTACCACAATCTCTTTGGCAACAAACCCGGTGAGTAGGGCGACTCCTCCACGCCAATCAATACCTATGGGTGCAAATAAGGGTGAAATGGTTTTTCCCAGCCTGCCCATGAAAGATTTTTCCACTTGCTCGGTTTTCTGAGCTCGGGTTAATTCCGGTATGTCGGCATCTTTTTGGCTTAACAATGTGTTATTATCCGCATTACCTGACTTGACATCAGTCTGGTAAGACGCTTTTATTTTTTTCATTTCACCGTTAGCATCTAAAGAATACTCTGCACTGCGGGGAAAAGCAGAAAGTGTCCACACGACCACGGAACCAATCAGTATTATCCCGCCCATTTTTTTTAAAAACATTTTGCTGCGGTCCCACATATGAATTAAAAGATTTTTTAAGATGGGAACCCGGTATGGCGGAAGCTCCATGACAAAGGGAGCGTCCGCTCCTCTTAAAAGGGTTGAACGGAAAAGGCGGCCGGTTAAAATGGAAAGGACAATTCCCACCAGATAAATAGAGAAGATAACGGTTCCGGCCTTTGCACCAAAGAAAGTTCCTGCAAGTACAATATAAACAGGCAGCTTTGCCGAACAGGACATAAAGGGAGTAATCAGGATTGTAAGGATACGGTCTTTTTCACCTTCGAGAGTCCGGGCCGACATGATGGCAGGGACATTGCACCCAAACCCCATCAGCATGGGAATAAACGATTTTCCGTGAAGGCCGATCAGATGCATGATCTTATCCATGAGAAAGGCAGCTCTTGCCATATAGCCGGTATCCTCAAAAATTGCGATGCAGAAGAAAAGAATCATAATGTTCGGCAAAAAAATGATCACACTTCCGACACCTGCAATAATTCCGTTTAACAGGAGATCTTTAAAAAGGCTAGCAGGAATCAAACCATTCAGTGTGGACGATAAAAAACTGATACCTGTGTCAATCCACTCCATCGGATATGCACCGAAATAAAAAGTTGCCTGAAACATGGCCCAGATAAATATAAAAAAGATGGGGAACCCGATGAAACGGTTGGTCAAAACAAGATCAATGTTTCGGGATATATCTATGCGTTCCTTAATGGATGTTGTATGTACTTCTTTGATAATTCCGGCAATGAATCCGTATCGTTCATCTGTCATGATGATTTCCGGTTCATCGTCGAAACGATCCCTTAAAAAAATGCGCTGCGATAAAGCTTCCTTAAGAATTTTTTCAGCCTTGTCGGCGGCCTTTTCAACAATGCGCTGCTTTACAATTTTATCGTCTTCCAACAGCTTTATGGCCGTCCACCTGGTATTATAGGGTAGTTCCTCAGCAATTTTTGACTCAATAAGGCTCTGGAGCTTTGCAATGGAATTTTCAATATCTCTGTTATACCGGACCTTACGTTCTTGAGGCATTTTAAAGCTCGATTTTGCCAGTTTAACGGCTTCTTTTAACAGAGTGTCTATGCCTTCATTTTTATTGCTGATGGTAAAAACAACCGGTACATCAAGAAGTTCGGATAGCTTGTTGGCATCGATTTTGATCCCTCTTGTTTTGGCCAGATCAGCCATATTAAGGGCGAATAGAACTTTACAATCGGTTTCCCTTAACTGGGTGGCCAGGTAGAGACTTCTTTCAAGATTGGACGCGTCAATGATATCGATGACAAGGTCAGGACATTCTTCAAGAACAAAATCCCGCGCAATGATTTCTTCAATAGAAAAAGGGGTCAGGCTGTAAGTTCCGGGAAGATCAATAATGGTAAGATCGTATCCGAACTTGTTCACCGTACCCTCTTTTTTTTCAACAGTCACGCCGGGCCAGTTGCCGACTTTTTGCCTGGTCCCGGTAATATTATTAAACGTTGTCGTTTTACCGGAATTGGGGTTGCCTGCAAGGGCTATGGTAAAGTTTTTTTGCTGTATCATTATTGGTCTACTTGTAACCGTTCAATGAATGATGAATTTAGAAAATAGAAATTGGAAATTTTAGGCCTTCACCTCGTAACAACGTCTTATCTTATCCTAATTTCTACTTTCTGATATCAAGTTTCAAGCCGTGAACGGCTTCTTTCTATTTTACATTATCAACCGTGATAAGAGCTGCTTCTTCCACACGAAGTGATATATGACATCCCTTTATTATCAGTTCAAGGGGATCTTTCAAGGGAGCATATTTTTCAATATATATTTCAGTACCTTTTAAAATTCCCATTTCAAGTATTCGCCTGCGCAATGCACTGTTTCCGCCGATGGTTTCAATGCTGGCGGTCTGACCTTCTTTCATTTCACTTAATAACATTTATAAACTTTCCTTTTTTTATACCTTCAGTCCCGCTCCATCTGATGGGCATTACTGTCAAGACAGCAAGGGACAATAAATTATTTTTATCGCTTACCGTCTACGGCTTAACATAAACCAAGGGGTGGAAGACTTGTTTGTCAATCTCAAATTTCTAACACTTTTGCCCCATAAAAGAGTACATCGCATGAATGAACTGTAATCATACAACTACAACGGCAACAAGGTCTGGATACTGTAATATAATTCTCTTGAGGCGGTTATCAATAAAATGCAGGTAAATATTTAAAAAAACCACCACAATCGTCTCCCTGCCCTGAGATTTTATGGCCGCGATTTACCTTTTTGCTAATTTGGTTACAGATTCTATATGATATGTATGGGGAAACATGTCAACAGGCTGAACCTCTATCACGCGGTATATATCTTTCATCAGGAAAATATCTCTTGCCAGGGTGGCAGGGTTGCATGAGACATAAACAATTCTGTCCGGTGCCATATCAATGACCTGTTTGACAACATCTTGGTGCATTCCCGACCTGGGTGGATCAATAATCATCACATCAGGTCGCTTGGTAATCTGCGCAAGACATTTTATGATATCCCCACAGATAAATCGGCAATTGGAAATATGATTACTGGCACAGTTATTTTGAGCATCCTTTACCGCACTTTCATTAATTTCGATTCCGATGATTTCTTTGGCGGAATCTGAAATATAAATCGGAATGGTGCCGGTACCGCTGTATAGATCGATTACGGTTTCATTACCGATGAGTTCGGCGAACATTTTTACCGTTTCATATAAACGCGTTGCGCCGGACGTGTTGGTTTGGAAAAAAGAGTTTGCCGATATCTCAAAGTCATGAGCGCCTATTTTATCTTTGATATGTGAAGAACCCGCCAAACAAATCTCATACTCGCCGATGGCCACGCCCGCCGGTTTTGAGGTGATATTGTTTATTACCGATGCTATTTTCGCATATTTTTTAATTAAAAGATCGGCCAGAGGCTGTACTTTTTTTCTGTTTTCATCCGCGGTTATGATATTGACCATCCACTGATCATAAAAAGACGAATGCCTTAACATAAGAAATCGCCAGAATCCCACATGGCTGCGAAGTCCGTAAACAGGAAGGTCGGAACTTTTTATGAAATTTCCCACATCATCAAGAATCAAGTTGCCCAGGTCGGGCTGAAGCAGGCATTTCCGGATATCCAATACCTTATAAAAAGTCCCGGGCACATGAAGTCCGATGGCAAAACCGGTTTCCAGGTTTAAACCCATCTCATCCGGTAACAGCCATCTTCTGTCACTGCAGGAAAACTCCATTTTATTTCTGTAACCGAAAAGCAGCTTCGAAGGGATGGTCGGATGCACCACAGCATCCTCGATAAAGCCGATATGTTTTAAGGAATCGATCACATGCTGCTGTTTGTAGAAAATTTGTTTGCCATATTCCAAAAACTGCCACTTGCAGCCTCCGCAGAAGCCACTGAACTCGCACGGGGGATTTATCCTGTCTGGTGAGGGCTCAATCAGTTTTACAATGCGACCATTGGCAAAATTTTTCTTTTTTTTGGTTATTTGAATCGATACCAGATCTAACGGTACAGCCTGATCAACAAATACAGCAAAGCCGTCCACACGCGCAATGCCTTTGCCGCCAAAGGCCATGTCTGTGATCTTAACATCAATAATTTGTCCTTTTTTAATTGTCATTTTCTTAAATTATGTTTATCCTCTTAACCTGTTAGAATTAATTGAGGAGGCCGGGGGTTTCTCCTTAAAGGTTTTTGGTAAGCCGTTGCGTTTTAATGATCGTCAACGGTTCGCCTTGGGGATGGCCTATTCGCCCGTACAAGCCTTAACAAATTATTACAGTGCTTTGCAGCCGCCCCCTATATTCTGCGTTACGCTCATACAGGCAGAGACGATCATCGCCATCGTGGGAATCTGTCTACTGGGGCTGGCTCAAATCTTATTTCAGCGAGATAGCTGCCGTACGTCAGTTCCTCGATATTATTGTTAAGGCTTGTACGGGCGAATAGGCCATCCCCAAGACGAACAGAGCAGGGATTGAAAAACTCCCCGATTTCTCAATTAATTATAAATACGATAAACTCAAAATGAAATCAATCTGTAAAAAATTAAGTTTTTTTTCCGATAGTTTCCTGCTCAGAGGAATACTTCATATACCGTCTGCTGAGAAAGGTCCGGTTGTGATAGGATCCCACGGTCTTTTAAGCAACAGCAGTTCACCAAAACAAATTGAGCTGGCCCGAAGATGCAACGATCTGGACATTGCCTATTTTAGATTTGACCATCGAGGCTGCGGGGAAAGTGAAGGTAATTTTAAAGAAGTCACTTCGCTTGAAGCAAGGCGTATCGATATCCTGAGTGCCATTGAAACAATTCGAAACCAGGGATATATGGGCAGCAGGATAGGACTTTTCGGGAGCAGCCTGGGAGGTGCGGCATGCATATCAACGGCAAGTGCAACTAAAATAGATTCCATGGTTGTCAACGCAGCCCCGCTTAGAAGTCGTACGATAAAAAAGTCGGATGAAATAAAATGCCAAGCAGAATATCCAAGATTTTCCTTTGACATATCGGACCGGATTTCCGGGATTGATAATATTCTCATTTTCCACGGGGATGCCGATGATGTGGTTCCATTTTCCAATGCACTTGAGCTATACCAGAAGGCAGGGAACACTAAGAAGCTAATCATACAGAAAGACGGAGATCATTTGATGAGCAATAAGACCCACCAGAAGGAGTTCATTGGCGAAGCAGGGATATGGTTTAAGGAAAGGCTGTTTGCAACCCAATCACCAAGATACAGTTGATCCCTGTTGAAGGGTGAATCGAGACAGTTATATTGATGGGTCGGGGAGTTTTTTAATCTCTACTCAGTTCATCCGGAGAAGCGCCCATTTGCCCGTATCAGCCTTAACAATGATTTTGAGAAACCGGCGTACGGTCCGCCTAGGCGGACTGAGATTCGATTTGAACCAGCCCCAAAGGATAGAACCTCACGGCAGCGTTAATCATCTCTGCCTGTATGGATTTAATTGAGAAGATAGGGGGCGTGTACAGAGTGCTGGAATTATTTGTTAAGGCTGATACGGGCAAATGGGCGCTTCTCCGGATGAACCTCTATCAACCATTAAATAACAAACAATTCACCAAAAATGCCATTAATAAGAAACTCCCCGATGCCTCAGTTATGCTATTCTTTAAGCGCGTAAGAGCTCTTTCCGTAACAGGTCGAGTGCGGTCATGGCAAAGATTTTTTTATTCATTGGGCGATTGAAAGATGAAAAATGAAAGCGATGTGCGTAGACAGTGTCAGGGGTTGCCACACCGATACAGACTGTTCCCACAGGTTTGCTTTCAGTCCCGCCGTCAGGGCCGGCAATACCTGTGGTTGAAAGACCGTAAGTTGCATTAGAGATCCGCCGTGCACCTTTTGCCATCTCTTTTGCCGTCTCTTCATGTACGGCACCGTTTTTTTCCAGTGTAGAAGGGGAAACGCCAAGAACTTTTATTTTAGCATTATTTGAATAGGTGACTCCTGAAAAAAGAAAAAAATCGGAGCTGCCTGAAACATTGGTAACCAGGTGAGATATAAGACCGCCTGTGCAGCTTTCAGCAATCGCTACAGTGGCCTTTTTCTCAACCAGAAGATCAGCGACCACCCTTTCCATGGATTTACCGTTAATAGACACTATCCTTTGGCCGAATTTGTGTGATATCCAGTCAGTTGCCTTGTCCAATAATTCATTCAGGTCATTTTCATCTTTTCCGGTTCCATAAAGTTTTACCTGAATGACCGGGAAGTTCGCGCGCAAGCCCAGTTTCAGTTGTTTAAAAAGATTGGGAAAATCAGAAAGTTTTTCATTTACCGCCGCTTCAGTGAGGCCGAAGGTTGGGATCATCCTGTTTCGACAATAAGTTCTTATTTTTCCCTGAAGTTTTTCAATTCGAGGCAATACTTTATCCAAAAGCATTTTTCGCATTTCCGGCGGAACACCGGGAAGAAAGAAAAAAAGGCACTTATTTATTTTTAAAGAAAATCCCGGAGCCGAACCGATTGGATTGAATAAGCAATCGGATCCCTTTGGAAGCATGGCCTGTTTTTTGTTTGATGAAGTAAAAAGGCGTTTTCGGATTTTAAAAAAATTTTCAACGGAGTTTAAAGCTTCCTGGTTGATCACCAGGTTTACTCCGGCGGCTTTGGCTGCGACCTCGGAAGTTAAATCATCCGACGTGGGACCCAGACCGCCTGTTACAATGCATATGTCAGTGCGGCTGCCTATTTCTCTGAGGATGGCGGTGAGGATATGCGGGTCATCTCCCACACAACTGTGTCTGATCACGGCTATCCCTTTTTCTTCAAGCTTTTGTGAAATATGAGCTGAGTTGCTGTCAATCAGGGCGCCGGATCTGATTTCATCACCGGTTGCCAGAATTTCCGCTTTCATTTTTAGTAATCGTCCGGGGGTTTATGGCAAACATTAAAAAAGTTCATGGGTCCAAGGGTCACGGCTATAGTAATTCTCATAAATATGTTCCGTTTTAAATGAGGAAACTGTCTGAGTGTATTAGAAATCGTTAAGAAAGAACATAAGTGCAATATGGTTAATTTATTGTAGAAGTTGTCATACTGAAATTAATTACTCAAGTTTCGCACCCCGGTTTGGCTGAAAGTAATGCCCTGACTTCAGGTAACATATAAAATCAGATGTGAATCGAAACGGTTATATTTTTTTCTGTAAGGGGATATGTGGGTCATCTATTACCCCTTTTCGCAGTGTCCGGATATTTGGGATAGACCATCCCTTTTATATTGTTTAGCAACGGATAGACTTTATCCCAACTATCCGGACACGCTGCAACCGATTCAATTCATGTCCCCTGGAAGAAAATAATATAACCCTAAATGAGCGTAAACAAAACTGAGAACTTGTATAAAACACCTCATTTATAGCTTTTTTTAAGCGACAAGCGGCTTGCTTGCAACTCTTGCATCAGTGAAATATAAATTATCAAAAAACCACTCAATTTTTTTACCCTGCTGGAAAGCCGATGATACTCCATCTTCATCGTTGCCAAGGGCTCGCAGTAAATTACTACGGCTTCGCCCTTGGACGCCTTGAATCTGGGGCACCCTCGATTTTCGCTCAATTAGGGTATAACTGTCTCGATTCACACCCTTAACACCAATCGGCGCTTTAACAATTCCGGCTCCACCGCAGATAAGGGGTGCGAAACTTGAGTAATTATAATAAGAAAGATAGTTCTTTCTTTACGATTTCTTATATACGAGTTTTTCATCGTTTAAAACGGAATATATTTATTAGAAACAGTATATTCAGCACCGCATCTGTTTCCTGTCCACATTCGATGTTCGGTTTTTGTAATTTTCTCTTCTTTACCTGCTGCTGTACGGGACATTTCCTTCTTTTGCCTTGGGACTATTTTTTCGGCGGAGATAAAACAAACATGGATGGAGAAACCTCCACATCAGCCAGATACCTTTCAATATCAAGCATAAAGCCGGAGCCATCATTATTTGAAATGACCAGCTTTAAGGGCACTTGATAGCCTTTAATATGCTGCATCGTTTTAAATGCTGCGCGATATTTGAGAGAGCCAGCCGGTTTGAATATCTCAATCGCTTGGATATCTGACTTGTTTTCCTCCAGATAAATTTTTTCAACCGTCCCCTGCCATCTTTTCTTTAATACCAGTATATAGCCTTTTTCCGATTTGTTTTTTATTAAATCGGCTGAGGTGTGTTTGTAAATGGGTATGCGGCCGGATAGGAGGGAAACCACATCGCTGGATCGAATCGGGATGGAAACCAGACGATCAAGACTGGCATCGGTTGAGCGGATTTTTTTAAAAAACGGCGGGTGGGTGGTTAAATCAAGATAATAAAGAAAACTTCCATCCGTTGATAATTTAATTACAGGATGCCTGGAAGCCAGAACAACAATCCGTAAACTGGCCGGATTGGCACCTGCCCACGCCACACGTTCATGTATTCCGGGGTTATCATTTTGCCACAGCCTTATGCTACCGATGCCTTTAAAGGTTTTAAGATTTTGATTTTTTGTGTTCAGAGACGAAAGCAGGTTGGCAGCTTCAACCTGATCTGCTGATTTTTCCGGTATGCTGACGGTAAGGCTTGTGCAGGAAGAAAAAAGCAAACAGGCGGCAGCAAGGGAAAATATTAAAGGTGTAAACTTCATTGGGCATTTAAAAATTACTGTAATTAGTTACGGAATGTTGAAATTTGGAAATTTGGCTTTAATGCTTTGGTGCGATTAATAAACGCATCCACCTGGTAAACTCACTTCATTTCTCCCCAATTGTTTTTTTCAGTTTCATGTTACAAGCCGTGAGTGGCTAAAAAATATTTTACGGTTTCCAATTTCCGTTTTATTTGGATTAGGGCTTTTCTTTGGTCAGTGCTTTAATTTTTTTTTCAAGCTGCGTTTTATCTTTTTTCTTATTTTTTAAAGAACGTTGGTAAAATTTAAGTGCATTGACCCGATCGTTGGTTTTAAGATAAGCATCTCCAAGATGTTCCAGCATAATCGGGTCATCGGGAACCAGTTCCACGGCTTTTGTTAAAAAATGTATGGCTTGGTCAAACAGCCCCTTTTTAAAATAGACCCATCCCAGGCTGTCGGTAATGTATCCGTCATCAGGTTTATATTTTAATGCTTGTTTAATCAGGCGCTCAGCTTCATCAAGGTTTATTCCCAAATCCGCATAGGTATAACCAAGATAGTTCAATGCATTTGCATGTTCCGGGTTAAGCTTTATGACCGCCTTCATTGCTTTAATGGAATCTTCTTTTTTGTTCCATTTATCATAGACCACACCCAGGCGAAAAAGAAACTTTTCCTCGCCGGGGGAAATCTCAATGGCTTTTTTAAGGGTGGTTTCAGCCGCTGTGAAATTTTGGATATCTTCATAAAATGTAGAAAGATAATATAACAATTCAGCATCATCAGGCGTCTTATTAATGGCTTGTTTTAAATGATCGATGGCCTTTTGAATATCTCCATTTTCCTGGTACAGGTAAGCGATATGCAAGATTGCATCCTGGTAAAATCTGGAATCGGATGTGACCTTTTTAAAGTGCATCATTGCTTTATCATTATCTTTTTTGCCGTAAAAAGCGATTCCTGCAATATGGTGTATGTTGGGGTTGTCCGGGGCGCCTGTAAGCATTCCTTCCAGAATAATTGTGGCGGTACCATACTTTTTTTTATCTATATAAAGTTGTAAGATATTTAATATTATAGCGAATTTGGACTTGCTCCTTTTCCCCAGATCGGCAAATAGCTTTTGCGCCTCATTCACTTTTCCTTTTTCATGGCAATAAACACCAAGTTCTAAAGTGGCACGGATATTATCCGGATTTTTTTTCAAGATATCTTTATAAATGTTATAAATTTTTTCAGTATCCTGTTTTTTCCCTTGGGTGCGGTAAAGGTTCAGTAGCTCGAATTTTGGCTCTACCGATTCCGGTTGCAGGGATAGGGCCTTTTTAAGCTGTTTTTCGGCTTCTTTAAAATTGCCTTGCTGGGAGTGGATTTTTCCCAGGAAAAATCGACCCGGATACGAGGCAGGAAAATGATGAACGAGCTGTCGGAAAACACTGAGTGCTTCAGACATTTCATTATCTTTTATATATAGCCCTCCAAGAATCAAATATATATTTTCCCTGCGGCTATCAATTTGGATCACTTTTTTATAGGCTGCTTTTGCCGCAACGGTACTTTTTAGGTTGTGATGGATTTTCCCTGAAAGAATAAGTGTTTCAACATCGTCAGGATAACTTTGAAGAATTTTGTTTATTATTGCCAAGGCCTTATGTTTATTGTTTTTCTGCGCATAGAACAACGCAAGTTCCCTTTTAAGATACACAGAGTCGGGGTCAATGCGGATCGCTTTCTCCAAGTATTCGATTGCTGTGTCAAAGTTCCCTTTTTTGCGTGCGATTTGTGATTTGGTAAAAAAATAGTAGCTACTGTCAGGTGCGTAAGAGGCAGGTGGCTTTTGTAAAGAAGGTGGTGCTTTCTTTTCAACAGATGTACACGCTGAATAAAAGGAGATCATTATGATAATAATGATAAATACAAATATATTGTTTTTCATTTTACATTTAATTCCTGTCATATTTTTAAGCTTCTATCCGGAAAAGGCGGCTATTTTTTTGGTTTTTTATACAAATATGAAGCAAAGTCGGGGATTTCTTTTTTAAAAAAATCCCTAATTTTCTTTATAATATTATTTTCCACCTGACGAACACGCTCTCTCGATATTCCATAACGATCTCCTATTTCCTGTAATGTAACCGGGCTGTCTGAGAAGATTCGCAGATCGAATATTTCCATCTCTCTTTCAGTCATCTCTTTTCTGAATTCAGAAATTTTATTGTGAAGGAGGGTTTCAATCTGCTTTTTGGCCACCTGGTCTTCGATGGAATCAGAATCAGGGGTGATAAATTCAATTCTTTCTGTATCAGATTCATCTTTATAAGGTGCGTCCAGGGATAGGTCCCAACCGTCAAGCCGCTGTTCCATATCCAGGATTTCTTTTTCGGTCACTCCCAGATTTTGGGAAAGGAGTTTGGGCTTAGGATCAAACCCCTGATCAATCAGTTTTTGCTTTTCTTTTTTCAGTTTAAAAAACAGTTTTCGCTGGCCTTGAGTGGTACCAATTTTGACCAGGCGCCAGTTGTCCATAATAAATTTAAGAATATATGCCTTAATCCAGAAAGAGGCATAATAAGAAAATTTTACATTCTTGTAGGGATCGAATTTCCTGACCGCATGTATCAGGCCGATATTTCCTTCCTGAATAAGATCTAAAAGATTTTGCATCCAGACTCTTTGAAAATCGAGTGCAATTTTTACAACCAGTCTTAAATTGGAGGTGACCAGAGCATAGGCAGCCTGTCTGTCTCCATGCTCCTGAACTGCAATGCCGTATTCTTTTTCCTGCTCACGGGTGAGGAGTTTGTAGCTGCTGATCTCCGCCAGGTATCGCTGAAGGGGGTCAAACTTTACTATCGCCTTATCCGTTTTTTTAGGAATTTTATTTGAAGCTTTAGCTTTTTTTTGAGAGGAAGGATCTTTTTTTAAAGCGGTTTGCTTATTTTTTTTCTTATTTACGATTTTTTTACTCATGGCAGCTTATACATTTATTATAGACACTGGAAAAATAATATGATAATTTGTTAAATAAAAATGCGCCTGTAGCTCAGTTGGATAGAGCAACGGACTTCTAATCCGTAGGCCGCAGGTTCGAATCCTGCCAGGCGTACCAACTAAAATGAAACCGGATCTTCCAAAAGTATCGTTTCATAAAGGTCTCAAATCCAGCAGGTAAAGATCGGGGGTTCACTTTTTTTGATCAAACATATGATCAATAGCACATAAAACCAGAAAGGGTAAACCGATAAAAAATTCAAAGATAAACCCTGACAAAATTAAAATGTAAAGGGATGGCAGTTTTACAACATAAAAAATAATTTTTTTACTCATCTTAACACCTTCATATTAGAAAAAAGCATTTTTAACAATACTAAATATAGACCCGGCCATCAACCCTGTAAAAACGACTCTTGACCGGAGTCCCTATGTGTTAGGTCTTGTATTGATAAGATTATTAGTTTTAACAGAGAGTTAATGCTTAACTTCTAAAAGACGAAACGGTGGGGAACCAGGTGTACGGATGGCAAAGTAAAAAAACCTTTCATATAAGGCGCAGCGGTTATTCATTGACTAGTACAAAGTTTCATTAAAACATTTACATAAAATATAATATGTGATATAGCTTCTTCAAAAACTATGGAGGAAGCTATGCCAAGAAAAAGCCAAAGACCCAAATTACAATTAGACA
>JAXHVO010000060.1 GCA_034189135.1 Thermodesulfobacteriota bacterium
TTGGATTTTGGTCACAGAATCAGCGCTGTTACCTTTAATCCAAAAGGAGCATTTTTTAAATACTCAGCATAGCTTTTGCCATTCTCCCCAGCTTAGCTGGGGGTTTAGCTCTGTAATTAAGCGTCAAGGTTATATTTATGGATTGGCGCCGTCCTAAAAGTCACCGGTAGTATATGTCAATTTTAAAATTTATTTTTGCCCCTTACCGGCGATGGCTTAAGATAAACTAAAGGATGCGAAAATTGAGTTAACGAATAAAACCACTATGCAAATATAGCCTGCAAATAAAATAAGTTATCATTCATCCAGACTTGACATTCAACCAAATAAGATTTATTTTATAACACGATTAAAATTAGCCAAATCCGGTGTGCCAGCTACTCTCCTTCTCTCTTACTGAGCAGACAGTAAATATAAACCATCTGAAATCCTTTTGCTTCTCCTCTCAAATAGACTCAAACCTTATAATTAGTATAACGCCAAGATTTTTTTAAAGTTGAAGTCGGCAAATCACACACATATTGAGATCCGTGTTTCTGTATACATTTGTTTTTATCTAAATGAATATTAATGCGGAAATGAATAAATGAGAGATTCAGTCTATACAAAATGGGAAGATCGAATTGTTTCTTCAGAAAGGGTCATAGAGAAAATCCGGCCCGGTATGAGCATTTTTGTTGGGACCGGTGCAGCTGAACCGCGGACGCTGGTAAAAAAGCTGATGAGTTCCGATTCCGGCAATTTACAGGATCTGGAACTCATCCAGCTGGTCAGTTTCGGCGATGCCATATCCCTGAAAAAACTCCGGCGTCACCAGTACCGCCTCAAAACTTTCTTTTCCGGTTGGGTAGCCGACGAGGCCATTACTGAAGGACAGGTAGACCTGGTTCCAAGCCGTTTTGCATGGATACCGAAACTGATTGAATCCGGACACATCTCCATTAATGCGGCATTTATTCAGGTTACGCCACCTGATGGAAATGGTAATTGCAGCCTTGGCGTAGCGATAGATGTGGCCCGGCAGGCTATGGAACGCGCTTCATTGGTGGTGGGAGAAATCAACACACAGATTCCACGCACTTACGGCGATACGTTTGTCCACATTTCCGATTTTGACCTGCTGGTACATTCTACCCAGGAGCCCATTTATTTCGACCGCTGGCTGGTAAGTGACATCTTTGATAAAATTGCGATTAATGTCAGCTCGTTGATTGAAGATGGAACCTGTATTGCCTTTTCCATCGGCCCCCTTTTCGAAGCTCTGGGGCGTCATCTGATCCACAAACGACATCTTGGCATTCATTCCCCTTTCTTTACTGATTCCCTCATGGATCTTGTGACAAGCGGCGCTGTGACCAATCGTTATAAAGAGACTTACCGGGGCAAGTCTCTGGCTTCCTATGCCTTGGGGACCCCCAAGCTTATGTCCTGGCTGGACCAGAATCCTTTGGTTGAATTTCAGGGAATCGATAAAGTGTTCCATCCCAGCCAGATTGGTCGTAATCCCCGGTTCATTGCTGTACTTCCGGCCCGTAAAGTGGATTTGTCCGGTCGGATTGCACTTCAGATAGGTAAAGGCAATGTCGCCACCGGCCCGGCGGAAGTACTGGATTTTTTCCACGGAGCTGAAATTTCCGCAGGGGGTCGCACCGTTTTTGCCATTCCCAGCCGAAATCGAAACGGTAAATCCA
This sequence comes from Thermodesulfobacteriota bacterium, assembly GCA_034189135.1. Taxonomy (NCBI): domain Bacteria; kingdom Pseudomonadati; phylum Thermodesulfobacteriota; species Thermodesulfobacteriota bacterium. The sequence continues at coordinate 1,692 of JAXHVO010000060.1, forward strand.
ACATACGGGTCTCTATCAAAGAGTTTCCAAATCAGTTCAGTCTGCGGGAATCGATAGATATGGTGGTTTCTGAGCATGGTGTAGCCTCTCTAAAAGGATATACGATTCGGCAGCGAGCCCAAGCCCTGATAGATATTGCCCACCCGGATGACCGACCGGCACTCATAGATCAAGCCAAAGCGGAGAAAATCATCTATCATGATCAGATTTACCTGGCGGAAAGTGCCCATCTATATCCCAAAGAGATCACCCAAAAACATACATTTAAGGGCGGCATAGAGGTCAGTTTCAGAGGCATTAAGCCTTCAGACGAAGAAGAAATGCGCCGTCTTTTTTACCGTTTTTCCGACATGGCAGTGTATTATCGATATTTCGGTCACATTGCAGCAATGCCGCATACCAAGACCCAGGAGTATGTAAATGTAGACTGGAATCACACTATGTCCATTGTGGGCCTGGCAGATGACGCCGGTCACACCCGTGTCATTGCAGAAGCAAGATTCATTAAAGAACCGAACGGATCTTATGCAGAAGTCGTCTTTGTGGTTGATGAAGAATACCAGGGTTTGGGTATAGGAACCTATCTTTATAAAATGCTGGTCCATTTGGCTAAAGAAAGGGGCATCATAGGCTTTACTGCCGATGTACTGTTTTCCAATATAGGAATGATGAAGGTTTTCAAAAAAGGAAAATTACCGGTAAAAGCGACTCTGGAAAACGGGGTTTATCAATTGACCATCCCCTTTGACACCAAACCATCTTCATTCGGCAGTAATATTCATTAATAAATCAAGGCGTAACATATGTGGATGACCTTGAATTTCGATATTCGGCATTTATACTGTTTCTCAAAAATATATTCCGTTTTAAACGATGAAAAACTCGTTTATAAGAAATTGTAAAGAAAGAACTCACTGTCTTTATAATAATTAGTTTCGGTATGACAACTACTTCAATAAATAAACAATATTGTACTTAAGTTCTTTCTTAACAATTTCTAATTCACTCAGACAGTTTCCTCATTTAAAACGGAACATATTTTTGAGAATTACTATAAACCAAATAGATACGAAATAAGGAGGTAATATGAAGACCCCAAAGCGCTCAATCCCCAAAATGATTGAAGAGCAGGTTAAAAAATGGCAACTAATGAAAATAAAAGAAAAAAAGGAGGCCAAAATTTTGCCTGTGATTACGGTTTCCCGGGAGCCTGGGAGCGGTGGCCGTATAATCGCAACACAACTGGGTAAAAAGCTCGGTTTTGATGTATTGCACCAGGAAATCATCAATGAAATGGCCGAAAGTGCCCAGGTAAACACCCAGGTTCTACATACCCTCGATGAAAAAGGGATTTCAGTGTTAGAAGACTGGATCACCTCTCTGGTCAATACCCGTCACCTTTGGCCGGACCAGTATCTCCGACATCTTATGAAAGTGATCGGAACCATTGGAAAGCATGGAAATGCAATCATTGTCGGCCGGGGGGCTAATTTCGTGCTTCCTCCCCAGGGAAGGACAAGGGTGAGGATTGTGGCCCCACTGGAAGTAAGAGTGGAAAATGTATCCCGCAATTTCAATGTTTCCGCTGAAGACGCAAGGCAGCGCATTATTCGGACTGAATCTGAACGCAGGGCCTTTATTAGAAAGTATTTTAATACGGATATCACCGATCCCATCAACTATGATCTGGTGCTGAACACAGAGACATTAAGTGTCGAAGCCGCCGCGGATGCCATAAAAAGCACCCTGGAATTCTGATTGGCAGTGGTTCTCCAGTTAAGATGATCTTTGCCATTTTAAAACTTCACAGTCTCTATTCCCATCCGTTTGATACCTTACGCGCTGTCAGTGCATCGCTTTCTGTAAAATAGGAGAAGGAAACTTGAACTGTTCCATAATTTTGTTGTAATTCTTAATTGTTTTCCTATATATAGCCTGAACGGAAAGTCCAATTCAGGCTAAACGCGAACAGGGTCCCATTCTCCAGCTATTTAAGGGATCGGGGAGTTTCTTATCAATGGCCTTTTTTGTCAATCCTTTGCGCTTTAATGATTGATAGAGGTTCGTCCGGGGAAGCGCCCCATTCGGCCGTACAAGCCTTAACAATAATATCGAGAAACAGACATACGGCAGCTATCTCGCTGAGATTCGATTTGAGCCAGCCCCCATAAACAGATTCCCACGGTGGCAATGATTGTCGCTGCCTGCCTTGGTTTAACGCAAAAGATAGGGGGCGTACAGAGCGCTTTACTCATTTGTTAAGGCTTGTACGGCCGAATGGGGCGCTTCCCCGGACGAACTGAGTAGAAATAGAAAGGCTCCCCGACCCCTCAGCTCAGCTATTTGATACCCATTTATTCTGGGCAGGAAAATATTCAAATATAGCTTTACCTTGGAGTGGTCACGTCCTATAGTTTTATTTAAATGTGCATGATATTGTTTCCCGAAAGGTTTAAACCATGAAAGTAAACGGTAGGCAAATGCGCCCCATATGGCTGGACGAAAACTCAAAAATTGTAAAAATTATTGACCAGAGACGTCTTCCCCACGAGTTTGTTGTTGAAGAGTTAACAACAGTAGATGATGTCATACGGGCAATCAAAGACATGTATGTCAGAGGGGCACCGTTAATCGGCGCCACTGCAGGATACGGTGTATATCTGGCAACCTTAAATTCTCCAAGCACAACTATGAGTAAAGATTATCTCTTAAAAGAGTGCAATAAAATTAAATCTGCCAGACCCACGGCAGTCAATCTTATCTGGGCGACGGACAGAGTTCTGGCTAAAATTCTGGAACTAGACAGTGCCATAGAAGCAATTGCCGCGGCAAAAAAAGAGGCTGAAAGGATTGCCGATGAAGAGGCCGAAAACTGCAGAGACATAGGCAACCACGGCTTGAAACTGATTGAGCAAATCAGTCGCTCAAAAAACGGAAATACGGTCAACGTACTGACCCATTGCAATGCAGGCTGGCTTGCCTGCGTTGAATACGGCACGGCCACCGCCCCCATTTATGCGGCATTTGACACAGGAATAGATGTGCATGTATGGGTGGACGAAACCAGGCCCCTTAACCAGGGAGCAAGGCTGACTGCCTGGGAACTTGAAAAACATGGGGTAAAACATACGGTCATTACCGACAACGCCGGCGGCCATCTCATGCAACACGGCCTGGTGGATATGGTGATCGTCGGTACGGACCGAACCACCTATACCGGTGATGTTGCAAATAAAATCGGTACCTACTTAAAAGCGCTTGCAGCCCGTGACAATCATATTCCTTTTTATGTCGCTCTTCCGTCCAGCACTTTTGACTGGTCATTGAGAAACGGAATCAAGGAGATTCCCATAGAAAAACGTGATCCGGATGAAATAAGATACATACAGGGCTTAGATAACAACACCCTATCAAGAGTGCTGGTTCCTCCCCCTGAAAGCCCAGTGGCAAATTACGCATTTGACGTCACGCCGGCAAGGCTTGTAACCGGTTTTATAACCGAAAGGGGAATCTGCCAGGCAAATGAAGAGGATATAAAAAGATTGTTTCCGGAAAAAATATCGGCGCGTAAATAGGACCCTTGATTCAACTCTGTTTATTTTCCAACTCGTTTTTTATAGCGATTCCTATTTTTTCTATAGTGTATGGTTTTTTAATATAGGCGCCGGCACCCAGTTTCTGAACCTGTTTGACCCTTTCTGATGCAGAAAACCCGCTGGCAATGATCGCTTTTTGATGTGGATGCAACTGGAGAATTTTTTTATACGTTTCCAGACCATCAATGCCAGGGTCCATGATCATATCCAAAACCAATAGATCGGCTGAATGATCCTTCATGTACTCAAAGGCTTCTTCACCACCTGATGCGGATGCGACTGAATAACCCAATTTTGTTAGCAACCGGGATGCAATGTCCCGCTGTTCTTTAATATCATCCACTATCAAAACGGACTCACCCTTTCCCCTATATTCTTCCACTGATACGGTTCTTTCCTTGGCTTCTTTTTCTTTCCTGGTTACCGGAAAATAAAGGGTAAAGGTCGTGCCTTTTCCTATCGTGCTTTGAACATCAATATATCCTCTATGGTCTTTCACCGTCCCCCACACCACCGCCATGCCTAATCCGGTCCCGCTTCTTCCCATTACCTTTTTGGTAAAAAAGGGCTCGAATATTCGCTCTAAATCCCCTGCCGAAATTCCTGCGCCGCTATCTGATACGATTAAGACCACATAATCGCCTTCTTTGATATTGTCATAACCTTTGATGGGTTGATCAATATACCTGCTTTCCGTTGATATGATGATGCTTCCGCCATCCGCCATGGCCTCTGCAGCATTACTAACCAGGTTCATGACCGTTTTCGACAGGTGAACCGGCGAACCCATTATATTCAGCAGGTCTGTTTCAAGATTGCGTTCAATTTTAGCATGGGGATGAAATTCTATTAATTTTGCAAATTCCGGGGATTCAAGATATCGATTGATAATTTGATTCAGGTTGGTCACTTCCGTAGCGACAATCCCCCTTCTGGCCAGTGTCAACAGGTCCTGAACAATAGCAGCTGCTCTTATTCCCGATTCTTGAATCGATAAAATGGGTGTTCTCAGGGGACTTTCTTCGGGCAGCTCCATCAATATTAAATCCGGATAACTCACCGTAGCGTTCAAAACATTGTTAAGGTCGTGGGCCACCCCACCGGCAAGGGTGCCGATGGCCTCCATCTTTTTGGCATGGGCCAGTTGTGTTTCCAGTCTGCGCCGTTCACGCTCTGCATGTTCACGCTCTTTTATTTCATGTTTAAGATCAATATTGGCTTTGGATAATTCCGCCGTACGTTCCTGTACCCTTTTTTCCAGCTCTTCCTGAGCTTTACGCAGCCTGATATCGGTCTCTTTCAGCTCTTTGATGGTTGTATTCAACTCATCGTTCTTGGAAGTTAATTTTTCTTCTGCCGTTTCTCTGAAATATTCAAACGCGAAAGAGAAGATAAAAACCACAATAAAGGAAGGAATAAATCGGATGATAAAATCTTTGGAATAATGGGTTAAATAGGGTAAATCGACATCGGCGGCAAAGAATATAATGGCTAAAAGTAAAAGGAGCATCGTTGCCGCCGCCCCTTTTTTGGAACCAAGCAGGAATGATGAAAATAGGGGAAACGTGTAGTACCACAGGTGAGCGGTATTATTCACCCCTCCGGTAGCCAAAAGGTAAAAAAACAGTATGCCGGCGGTGGCAATGCCAAATACACAGGCAAATTGATAATTCTCACCCCAATTGAGCGAAAAAAAGTAGTAATAACCATCTAAAAAAGCTGGAAAAGCCTTTAGAATAAGGGTATACAGATGGTGACGAAACCAAAAACCCAAATTCTGAAAGGCTTTCATAG
>JAXHVO010000061.1 GCA_034189135.1 Thermodesulfobacteriota bacterium
AGAATAGTGCATTCATACGTGTAGCGAAGCCATAACCTGAGGAACCGTATGCGTTAATTGCGCTCGTACGGGTCTGTGGGGGCTCTGGGAGGGTAACCTCCCAGTTCTACCCGGAAACAAGAAATATCGAACCGCGGAAGTAAGGAAAAACAATTCGAAATTCCTTGTTCGGTGTTCTGCGGTTCAATAATCAATAATCGCTTAAGTTAATGGCATTGAGTTGCGGGGGTAAGGATTTCAGGTTATAAAAAAAGAGAACTATCTCCGATTAGCAACCCGCAACTCGTAACTCGTAACTCGTAACCCGTAACCCGTAACACGAATTCTTTATCGATGATGAAAAGAAAACCGATAGATACTTCCCCGTTTCGCCATCTTTATCCATTTAAGTCAAATTACCTGGATTTAAATGGACTGAAATACCATTACCTTGACGAAGGGGAAGGGGATCCTGTGATCATGCTTCACGGAAATCCGACATGGTCTTTCTATTATCGCTCTTTGATTAAAAAATTATCTCCCCGCTATCGCATTATAGTTCCGGATCATATCGGTTGCGGCCTTTCCGACAAACCCGGTGTGGGAAAATATGACTACCGGCTTAAAAACCGAGTGGATGATGTAGACGCTCTTTACCGGCATCTGAATTTAAAGCGAAAAATATCGCTTGTCGTACACGACTGGGGAGGAATGATCGGGATGGCTTTTGCCTTGAGGCATCAACAAATAATTGATCGGGTGGTCATCATGAATACGGCGGCTTTTCTGCCCCCGGGGAATAAAAAGCTTCCTTTTAGTCTGTGGTTGGTCCGTAACATAAAGCCATTCGCTGCTGTGGCAGTGCTTGGCTTTAACCTGTTTTCCTTTGGTGCTGTTTTTTTGGCCTCTTACAAAGGGCTCTCCATAGAAGTCAAAAAGGGTCTGACTGCTCCGTATAACAGCTGGAAAAATCGAATCGCCACATTGAAGTTTGTCCAGGATATTCCGCTTGGTCCAAAGGATCCCAGCTACCGGCTGGTCAAAGAGGTTGATCATAATCTTCACCAACTGAAAGACATACCCATGCTCATCTGCTGGGGCGAACACGACTTTGTTTTTGATAATGACTACCTTGAGCAATGGAAGTGCCGTTTCCCCAATGCCATGGTGCATATTTTCTCCAATGCTGGTCATTATGTCCTTGAAGATGCTTGGGACCCGATTGTCGATCTGGTGGATAATTTTTTGAAAAAACCGGATCTGATTTAACTTGCATGCTACATGTGCTATCCTGTATCGTATATGGTGAAATGGAAAAGAATCCCATCATAAATATCTCCTCTTATCTCAGGCAAATGGCAAAAAAAATTCCCGACAAAAGGGCGGTCGTCTGTTCAACGGGAAAAGATAAATACGGCCGGACAGCTTACACTCATCTGACCTTTCACCAGCTCGATAAAGAGTCTGACCGTCTGGCGCACAGCCTTGAAAGGATTGGCATCGGGCGCGGTATAAGAACTATTTTGATGGTGAAACCAAGCCTGAACTTTTTTATTATCATATTTGCCCTGTTTAAAACAGGGGCGGTACCTGTAGTGGTAGATCCAGGAATGGGATTAAAGCGTATGATCGGATGCTTCAAAGAAACCCGACCCCAGGGATTTATTGGAATTCCCCTTGCCCACCTGGTGAGAACTCTTTATCCGGCTTTTTTTAAAACAGTAACAATATGGGTGACTGTGGGGCATCGATGGTTCTGGGGGGGACATACTTTTAAAAAACTCATTCAAAATCCATGGGAACCTTATCCTGCCAGTCGGACCATGAAAAATGATACAGCCGCTATTTTGTTTACCACAGGAAGCACAGGCCCGGCCAAAGGAGCGGTATATACTCACGGGAACTTTGACGCCCAGCTTCGCCAAATTAAAACCCATTTGGACATATCGACTGATGAAATTGATCTTTCCACCTTTCCGCTTTTTGCCCTTTTCTGGCCCGCCTTGGGAGTGACTTCCGTCATACCCGATATGGATCCTACCAAACCGGCACTGGTGAACCCCGAAAAGATTATTGATGCGATAACGGATCAGGGAGTAACCAGTATGTTTGCCTCACCTGCCTTGCTTAACCGTGTGGGTAAATACGGTAAAGAAAAAGAGATAAAACTCCCTTCCTTAAAAAGACTTATTTCTGCGGGAGCGCCGGTGGCACCTACCAATATTAAGCAGTTTTCCTCCATGCTTAGCCAAGGTACCGAAATTCACACCCCTTATGGTGCCACCGAAGCGGTACCGATTATTTCTATTGGCAGCAATGAAATATTGCATGAAACCGAAGCGCTAAGCCGAAAGGGATATGGAAACTGCGTCGGTTATCCGATCAATAATATTATGATTCGCATCATAAAAGTCAGTGATAATCCCATTGAAAAATGGTCTGATGACCTGGTGGTCAAAGATGGCGAAATGGGTGAAATAACGGTGAAGGGTGATCTGGTAACCAGGCAGTATTTTGAAAAACCGAAAGCGGATATGATGGCCAAGATCAAGCAGGGAAATGAAATCTGGCACAGGATGGGAGACCTCGGCTGGCGCGATAAAAAAGGCAGAATCTGGTTCTGCGGCAGGAAAAGCCACCGCGTGATAACAAAAGAAGGCACTCTTTTCACCATACCCTGTGAAGCCATTTTCAATGAGCACCCACAGGTATTCAGAAGCGCTCTGGTGGGTGTCGGTCCGCAGAAAAACCAAAAACCGATCATCTGTATCGAACGGATTGATGGGGGCCATAAAATAAATAAAAAGGACCTCACGTCAGAGCTTCTGGAAATGGCAAAACAAAACCAACTGACCCAAAGTATTGAGACGGTACTGTACCACCACAGTTTTCCGGTGGACATCAGACATAATTCGAAAATTTTCCGTGAAAAACTGGCACGATGGGCGGAAAAGAGGTTAAGGATTCGCCCAGGTAAGCCTGGATACTAAAAATAAAATGACCGTAAAAACCAAACCAAATATCCTGGTGACCGGTGGGGGTGGCTTTTTAGGCAAAGCCATTGTCAAAATGCTTCTGCAAGCCGGTGAAAATGTCCGCAGCTTCTCCCGGAACTTTTATCCTGAACTTGAATCAATGGGGGTGGATCAAATCCAGGGCGACATTGGTGAGCATTCAGCGGTAATAAAAGCGTGCCATGGAATTCAAGCTGTGTTTCACACTGCAGCAAAGCCTCCGCCATGGGGGAACTATGCGGACTATTACCGAACGAACGTAGTGGGTACCCAAAACGTCATCGATGCCTGTAATTATCAGAAAGTTTCCAAGCTGGTGTACACAAGTACGCCAAGTGTGGTCTTTAACGGCACCGACATCGAAGGTGTAGACGAAACCTTCTCCTACCCTGCCAGGTATGCCACCCCCTATTCAGAAACCAAAGCGCTTGCCGAACAAAAAGTGGTCAAGAGCACAAGTGACCACCTTAGAACAATTATATTGAGACCGCATGAAATTTGGGGCCCGGGTGATAATCACATTGCTCCGCGGCTTATTGCAAGGGCAAAACGACTTAAAAGAATTGGCAATGGTAAAAATCTTATAGACACGACCTATATCGATAATGCGGTAGATGCCCACCTTCTGGCTTATGAAAAGTTAGAAGAAAACCCTGCCATTTCCGGAATGATTTATTTCATCAGCCAGGATGAACCTGTTTTGGCTTGGGACATGATCAACGCTTTTTTAAAGGCAGCGGGTTTGGGTCCTGTAAAAAAGTCGGTGCCTTACAGAATAGCATGGCTGTCCGGAGCCTTCCTTGAGATGGTGTACAAAATATTTCGCTTATCCGGTGAACCGTATATCACCCGTTTTATGGCCTATGCTGCAGCGAAATCCCACTGGTTCAATATCAGTGCGGCGAAAAGAGATCTTGGGTACTCTCCACGTGTTTCCATAGAAGAAGGTCTCATCATTTACCAAGAGTGGCTGAAAAAAAACAAATAAGCAGAAACCGATCCCTCAATTATTTAAATTATGGTTGCTATCTCAGCCACTGGACAACACATGGCACTCAAGTTCTTTGTTAATCGGCCTGAAGCGGACTAATATACCCACACAGTTTCCTCATATAGCTATGACAACGATTATATAACTGATAAATGCGGACAAGGTATAGCCTGACACTCGCAATCCGACACCCGATCAACTATTTTACCGTTACAACCGGGCAATGGGCATTCAAAATCACGTACTGGGCAGTGGAGCCCATCAAAAGCTTTCCCACCTTTGATCTTCTTTTGACTCCGACAATGATTTCATCAATGTGATTTTCCTTGGCAAACTCAACCACATCCTCACCGGGTGTAAGGCCACGAATAAGCAGGTGGGTCTTACAGGGAATGTTGTTATCTTTAAAAAGCACCTCAGCATATTCAAGCCCGCGTTTGGCCTGATCCATATCCTCTCGTTCTTTTTCAGTTCCCTTTACCATCGATGTAACCACATCAACTTCTCCTTTAAAAACCATCGCATGGTGTTTCGCTAGGTCTAAAGCTTCCTTGCCCGAGTTGGAACCGTCATACCCTACCAAAATTTTCATTTTTATCATCCTTTCATATAAATTAAAAAATAAATGCCCAGAGGGCATCGTTTTAAAAAATAAACAAAAGTAGTTGTTCACATATTATAACAACAATCTGATATGTCAACTTTTAAGGATTCACCCAACGTTGAAATTAGAATCCAAGTTGCAAGCAATAAACGGCTCCATCCGCTTTAGCCGGTGGGCCTACTTTTCATTTGTATTTTTATCCATAATCTGATATTTAACAAGTAATCAAGATTTCTGTTCAGCATAGTTTAAGAGGACTATAATGCAACTAATTGATACCATCAATGAAATACCGATGTTTAAGCGCTTTACGGAAAGCGAAAAGAATATGTTTGCCAAACTGGAGCATTCACTTCTTGGATTTAAAAAAGATGATGTCATAATAAGGGAGGGAGATGCATTTACATCACTCTATCTGTTAATAAAGGGAACAGTTCAAATCACCAAGGAAGAACTCAGCATACCCATAGCTAAGCTATCCCAGGGTGCGCTATTTGGGGAAATGTCCTTTTTTACCAAAAAACCCCGTCACAGCAACGTGATTGCCAATGAAAATGTTCTGGTTTTGAAACTTGACAAATTATTTTTCGAAAAGGTCGATTCTACCATTAGGGATAAAATAAAAGACTATCTTATTGAGCTGCTCATTAATCGCCTTGATTCAGTGAATGAGTCTTTGAGTAAGATATCAAAATTCGCCAGAATATCAACTTTGAATCAATAATTATCTTTTCCTATTCAATTGTCACCAATCATCCAAGCTAAAACCAGTTTTCGGGTGGGTGTTATTTCCGATACACATGGTTTGTTGCAACCAGCAGCAATTGACGCCTTTAAAGGCACAGACCTTATCATCCATGCCGGGGATGTGGGCAAACCGGATATTCTCCATGATTTGCAGGCGATTGCTCCGGTGAAAGCGGTAAGGGGCAATATGGACATGGACAACTGGGCACACAAGCTGCCGATGACGAAGTTAATTAAAGTTGGAGGTGTATTGCTCTACATTATTCATGATGTTTATAAAATTGATATAAAACCCGACAAAGCAGGAATCAGCGCTATAATACACGGTCATACCCACAAACCTTCTTCCATTGAAGACCATCATGGCATCCTCTTTCTAAACCCGGGAAGCGCTACCCAACCTCGTTTCAATAACCCGGCATCTGTGGCCTTGCTTCATGTAAAGGAGAAATCACTGGTTACCCAATTTTTTGAGTTGTAGAATAATCAGAGACCTTTCCAATTCAATAAAAGGAAGTTTGTACTTTTCCACCGTTAAAGACAAACGATCCCTATCGGCAGATTCTAATTCAGCTTTAGAAAGCTTTCCCTTCATGGCAATCAGACTTCCACCTTCTGCCAGCAAAGGCAATGCCTGAAGTACAATATTATCCAGTCTGGAAAATGCGCGGCAAATAATTACATCAAAAGAATGCTTAAAAGGCTTTTTTTCTGCCAGTTCCTCAGATCTTACATGACGGGCGTTAATTCCAACCAGCTTGATCGTTCGGATCGCATGTTTTAAAAAACTAACTTTTTTTCGTGAGGCATCTATGAGAGTCACTGCTAAAGATGGATTCATAATTTTGAGCGGAATTCCGGGAAAACCTCCACCAGAGCCCATATCGAGTAGGCGGCCATACTCGGGTATCACCCCGACTGAAATGATTGAATCCAAGAAGTGTTTGACAGCGACTTCGACCGGGTCAGTAATGGTGGTGAGATTAATGTTGCGGTTCCATTTGACCAGTTCTTTGCAATGAATGGAAAATTGATCTGTTATTCTCCGGTCAACATGAATATTAAGGTTCGCGGCTCCTTCTTCGATCAGTTTTTTCCACTGATTGCTTCCAATGTTCATATCGGTATTATAAATAAACGCCTATGGAACCCCTTTCCATTCACCATTCGATGTTGGCCGTTCGATTTACGTTGTATTGCCTTTCCATTTAAATTAGGTGATACAAACCCGTCTCACTTCTTTTATATCTGTAAGCCCGTTAAAAACCTTTAAAATGCCGTCTTGCTTCAGCGTGGTCATTCCCTCTTCTATGGAAAGGGCAAAAAGCTCTTCAGTGGAGGCCTGCTTTTTAATCAGCCTTTTAACTCCCGGTGTCCCTTCCATTAGTTCATGGATTCCGAGCCTGCCCTTATAACCTGTCCCCGAGCAGACCTCACAGCTTCCGCAGCGTTTTATGGTAAGGTCGGATGTATATTTTATGCCGGTTTTCTTCAAATCTTCTTTGCCGTAATCCATTGCAATTTCATTAAATTCCTCCTTGGGCAGTTTCTCTTCCTTGCAACAGTTCTGGCACAATCTTCTGACCAGTCTTTGCGCCAGCACGCCAAGAAAAGCATCAGAAAAATTAAGTGCATTGAGACCCATGTCGAGCAAACGGGTGATGGTTTCCGGCGCACTGTTGGTATGAAGTGTTGAAAAAACAAGATGTCCGGTAAGAGATGCCTCTATACCTATGGCTGCTGTTTCTTCATCACGCATTTCGCCTATCATAATCACATCGGGATCTGCCCGCAAAAAAGCACGCATGATCCTGGCAAAATCGAGCCCTATTCTGGGCTTTGCCTCCACCTGCCTTAAACCGGCTTGTGTGATTTCCACCGGATCTTCTGCGGTCCAGATTTTAATATCCGGTTTATTAATATGGCCGAGAGCGGAATGAAGCGTGGTGGTTTTACCTGAACCTGTCGGGCCAACGGCCAGTACAAGACCATAAGGTTTTTGAATAATATTTTTTAACACATTCAGATTCCTGTCGGTCAGAGCCATATCGTCTATCTTCATGGTCCCTGCCTTGGCCAGGATTCTCAAAACAGCGTCCTCAAACCCGCCTGCTGTGGGGAGGGTGGCAACTCGAAGTTCGAATTGTGGCACACCTTTACGCTTGAATTTGATTTTTCCGTCCTGAGGTAATCGCCGCTCCGCAATATCGAGGGAAGACATAATTTTAATCCTTGAAAGAATGCCTCTGGCCATAGAATTGGGAACCTTGATATATTCCTGGCATACACCGTCCAGTCTAAAGCGAATATTGGTGGCTTTGGTAATCGGAGACGGCTCTATATGTATATCAGAGGCATTTTTTCTAAAGGCGGCAATGATGCACTGATCCACCAGTTTCACCACCTTGCTGGAGCTTTCATCATCCTCATCTAATGCTTCATCAACTTCTTCCTCTTCTTCAAAAGAAACATCCGGAATTAAATCAAAATCATCAAGTCCATCCGCAGAGGTAACCGTTTCACTAATTCGGTCGGTATCGTAAAAGCGCTTTATATACTCTTCAATATCCTCCTTTATTGCCACGGAAAAATTAATCTTGGAAGTATTCAACAAAGTTTTAATATTATCGGTTTTGTTCAGGTCCCTCGGGTCATCAACCAGTACTTCCACCCCATCCTTATCCCAGCTTAATGGAACCCATCCTTCATTTAATAAAAACGCTTTTTTTAATTTTCCTAAAAGCTCAGTCGGTGTCTCCAAGGCGTCGCTATAGTTTCTGAAGGAACAGCCATAGTATGCGGAAAAGGATTTACCAATATCTTCCTTATTGATCTGGTATTGACTTGTCAGAACAAATTCCACGCTCTTTTTCATTTTCTTTGACAGGGCAAAAGCCTTTTGCAACTGGTCGGTGGTCACTTTTTCCTGTCTCAGCAGGTAATCATATTTGGACCCGGAAGACAGGTTGGCCTGAATGGCATCGAGTCTTTTTTTGATTTCGGAATCAACGGGGTCGAATTTGGCTGCCGCTTTATATAAATCAAGGGCCTGATCCTTATGGTCTCTTCGATCCATTTCCTTGCCAAAATAAAATGTGATACGAGCCCTTTTCTTTTTATCCAGCCGCTGATCATTGACAAGAGATTCAACCTGTTCGACAGCCTTTGCCGGGGAATGGAGTTTAAGCACCGCTTTGGCAAATTGAGGAAATATTTTATCAACCGGGTAATCCTGGAATAATATTTTTTTATATTCGGCGATGGCTTCTTTATGAAGACCCATGCCACTGAAAGCTTCAGCGCTGTCAAGAATCGCAGTGTTGCTTTCATCATCAGTCATCATGGTCTCTTTAAACCTTGAAATGTCTTCAGCAGAAACCTGATTGGGTTCATCCTTTTCCAGATTTGCCACTTCCTCTTCTACCAGGCGAATCTTTTCTTTTATTGTTTTAATCGTTTGAACGTCCTTTTTCGGAAGGCTTGACATAATTTGCTTATAAATATTAAGAGATTCATCGTATAATCCCATGGAACGGCAAACATCGGCCTCATTAATTCTAGCTTTTATATCTGTTTTCATTTCTGCCTTTTCTTTTTTATTTCTTGAAGAAACGCTTAAACGTATTTCTGGTTTTATCCATTTTAATGGTGTTACATACTCAACACCTGTATGATTTTATCCTTGGGACATTTGGCTCCCACTGAAACCACAGTTGTATTTTTCCCGGGCAGCAATATGGTATCATTTGATTCACCCTTATCCAGATAGCAGACCTTTAAGTTGCCTAAGCCAAAAAAATCACCGATACTAGACATTAGGACTGACCAGTCCTCCAAAGAGGTGTCAATGTATATATCTTCCAGCCTGCAATTTGAGCCCACCTGCTTTTCAATCTTTTTTTTAATATGATCAAGTGTATCCAAAGGCTCTACTTTCTGCACCTTTACTTCCTGTTTTTCTGTTTTCTTCTTTTCTTTGTTCTCATCTTTAAGTCTTGCCACCTCAAGGATCAAAGGCTGCAAATCACTTTCAATTTTATTTTCCATCTTAGGACAAACATTCTGAATTGAGATATTCACTTCTTCCCAGGAAAATATCTTATAAGCGGCCGGTTTACCCTGCAAGTCGTCTACCCTGGCGTCAAGCAATTCACCATCCTGGAAAAAGAGGACTCCCTTTTTCCCGGTGGATTTATCTTCCAGCCTGATGGTACATGTCTTTTGCTCCATCTCCATTAATTGCAGGAAAATACCGGATGAAACACTATGAAGGGTCCCGCCCTCGGATTCCTTTCTGAGGGTAGCCATTATATCTCTGGCAAGATCCTCCAGCATAAACGGTTTTGCAATGTATCCAACAGCGCCGCCTTCGCGGGCAAGCTTTTCCATATCAGGAGTACTGTACCCGGTAATAATAATGACCGGAATATCCGGATAATTCCCCATAATATGGGTCAACAGAGCGAAACCGTCCATCTGAGGCATTTTTAAATCGGTAACCACCAGAGAAAACGCTTTTTCTGTTAGCATCTTCACCGCATCCGTCCCGTCCTCAGCGATTGATACCGAAAATGTCTCCTTGTATTTGGAAAGACCATCTTTAAGGGCAAGCAGCATTTCCCTGTCATCATCAACAATAAGTACATTTTTTACCATAAAATCTCCTCGTAAAAAATTTTAGCAATTTTTTAAAAAAATAAACCGGGAAGTTTCAACGGCCAGAGGGTTTAGGTCCCCCGCCTGATCATTTCCCATCTTCCTTGCATCATAGTCTCCAAGCTTTTTTACGAAGCTTTATCAATATCCACAATCTTTATTCCTGCCACATAATCCATCGCTTTATATTTCTTAATATTGCCGATTTTTTTTATGATATCATTTAGTTTTTTAATCTGTTGATCTATGGAAACGATTTTGTTGTGTATTTTGTCATCGCTTTTCAAATCGAACAATACCTCGTCTAACAGATTATTAATTATCGTAAGCGGCTGGTTCATTCTGTGGGCAACACCACCTGCCATCTCAAGAACCCCCTGAAATTTTTCTCTGGTTGAACGATCTTTTTGTTGTTTGGCGCGTTGGGTCATATCCCGGGCAATTCCCTTGATATGGTATGCCCGGCCGTTTTTTTTCGCAAGGATTCCCTCTAATTCGATATAGCGAGTATGACCGTTGCCGTCAATGACAGGTAGAATAACTTCTTCATGACCAATTTTTAAAATATCGGAAAGGAACAGAAGAAAAAGGACTTTCTGGCCCGGGAGCAAAAATTCAGATAATGATTTGCCGATTAACTCATCTTTGGGAAATCCGATTATTTCGGTAACTGCCTTGTTAACATCGATTAAATTCCCCTGGAGGTCAAAAACAATAATGCCTTCGTCTTGATTATCTATCGCCCCGTTAAGACTGGGTTGAGATTCCTGTTCTTCTATTTGACCGGTAATATCCTTAATAACTCCATCAATATGCTCCACGGTGCCATCATCGTCTATCACCGCCCTGGCGGTCACTGCGCACCAGATCGTGGTGCCATCTTTTTTTACGAATGGGATGGGAAGATCCACCACCCGTCCTCTTTGTAATATGGAAGTTACCAGAACACCCCTGTCTTTTTTATTCCGGTAAAGGTTGATCTCAGGATAGGCCGTTAATTCCGAAGTAGAGTTAAAACCGAATAGCCGGGCATAAGACCAGTTGCAATAAACAATTTTTCCTTCAACCGTTGTTCGGTGTATGGCCGCAGGTATGCTGTTAAAAAAATCGGTGTACTTTTCTGCCGAACTGGTAATCACTTTTTCATAAGGTAAGTCGGCCATATTTTAACCGGTTCCTCGAAACCTTGGCAAAGCGGCTTTTCAAAGGTTTCTCAGTCTAGGATGGGTAACATAAAAACCCAACCACCACATGGAAGCTATAAAAATAATCCGCCGTATTACTATAAAACAATTCCTAGTTTTTTAATTTTTTTTTCGTATTTATCTGACCATGGCGCCATATATTTTTCCAGTTCAGGAAGAACTCCCAGTTCTTCAGCGAGTTCCTTTACTGAAGTAATTACTCCATCCGCCAGTTCCTTTTCATCGGCCTGGCCGGTATAGCTAATTTTCCGATTAGCATACTCAAACTCAGCAGCAAACGGATCAAGAAAAGCATAGTCTTCCGCTTTTTCCACAAACTTCTTTTTTAGAATACTACTGAAACCCGCTCCTTTATTCTTTTTGGTTGGGACGACCGTTTCGAATACTTCTAAAAATTCCTCCAGCATGGCAAGAATATCCGAATTGGTCTCGGATACTTGTTCTGTTGATTCACCAGTAGTCTGTTCGCCATTCATGGGGATCCGGCTGACATTAAAAATTCCACCCGATTTTTTGGTTTTGGCTATGAGGGTCTTAAGGTTATTTGGTGAAGATTTATCCTGTTCACCGGCCCAGGAATAAGAACCGCCGATTATTTCACCAGTGCTGATAAAAACCAAACCACTCTCCTTGCCGTTACCAATTGAAACGTCGATATACCCGGTCAGTTTTTCCGATCTCATTTTTTTAATCAATCCCTCAAGATCGGTAAAATCAGTACTGAGATCTTTGTAAATTTTTTCTGCCGAAGGCAAGCTGGCCCAGAAATATACCTCTTCCTGTGATATTTTATATATGCTTACGGAATAGTTTTGGTCGGACTCAGCTTGCATCAATTGGTCAATGGCTTTATCGCCGCTTAGCATGGTATCTTTTTCTTGAAAATAACCGTTTAACAGCTCATCTTCATCAAAAAAGATCGCCCCTTCAGCAGAATGGGATTTGAAGAAAACACCGCCTGAGCCGATTTCGCCCTGATAATGTTCAAACAGCTTTCTGATATCCAAATAATAAATATTCAAGTTTTCAATAACAGGTTTTTCTCGGGGAATGATGACCATTATCCTTTGCTCCTTCACTAATTTAATCGCATTTGCTACTATCTCCGACGACGCAGCCGCTCTATTGATAGACGAATGCTATCCTGCATTCTTGAAATGGCTTCTGCTAAATCGCCTATCTCGTCCTTTCCTGCAATGTCTATGTTAGCATCCAGTTCACCCACGCTGATTCGGTTGGAAACCTCAGTTAAAGATTTAATTTTTCCTGATAATCTGTGGCCGTAGAAGTAAACAATAAAACCGATCAGCAAAATAGTGGCAATAAATATCCCAAAAACAATATTACGAGTGATATCCGTCTGTTTCTTGGCCCTTATATTAAGCAATTTAACTGGACCGGTGAACTCATCCACATAGGTCGTGGCCGCTATGATAAATGGAGTCCCTTCAACCGGAGTGCACACCATAAATTTTTCTCTAAAAGAGCCGTCTTTTTCCCACCACGTATAATATCCTCTTGATTCTCCACCTTGTTTTACCCCGGTATAAACTTTCCAAAAACCGGCAAAATTCTTCCCCATGGGCTTTTTTAATGCACTCATATCAATACCGATTATGTTTGGATTTACATGCAGCCATGTGCGCCAGACACCTTTCGAGCCCGGTAGTTCATAAAGAGCGGAATATCCGGTCATTCCTACCTTTTGTACAGCGATTCTTTTAAATTCTGCGTTGTAGTTGTAATCCTTTCTTTTCATACCGGGATGGGACTCAAGAAACAGGCTGCATTCCGCGGCAACCTTTCTGGCGGCATCAGCCACCTTCTCTTCCACCAAGGTTTTAACGATCTTGGAGCTTTCCGAGGTCAGGAGCGAAGAAAGATTGTTCATTTGCCATAAATAGAGAATATTGGCAGTGATTATTAAAACAATAGGAAGGGCAAAGAAAAGCAGAAGCATTTTACTGCGTAAGCCAAGGCCCTTTAAATTAAAGCTTTTAGTCTTTTTTTTCCTGGGGTATTTGCTCTTTTTTTTGCGTTTATAAGCAGGTGCTTTTTTGATATCGACTTTTTTATCCGGTTTGGTGGGCTGTGGTTTGGGAAAGGATACGGTCGGAGTTTCAACAGGCTTTGTCACCGTAATAATAAAATCGCACACATCGCATTTAAACTTTGCCCGATTACCTTTAATTTTTGAGGGGTCAATGCTGAACTTTTTACCGCATTCCTCGCATATGACAATCATTATTATACTCCTTATTGTATTAAAACCCGCTCGCCTGTTAAATGAGTCTTAAGCATTCACCGAGGGCTGAAATCAGAAAAGGCTACCATTAATCAATATCCTTTTTCCTTTATTTTATGAACCATACTCAGCTTAAAGGCAGTCCTTTTTTCTTCACGCTCAATGGCCATGGCAAGAACCTCAACAAGCTCGGCTGCTCTGAAAGCCGGAAATTTTGAGATGTGTTGGTCCATATTGGTTATCTCGTCTTCGATTAAAATTTCCGCAACCGGCCCCACCGCAAGTGATAATTGAGTATTGAGGAAATTAAAAAAATCGTCATCCGCCATCAAAATATCTTCTGCTGCGGACTCGACCAACTTCAGTTGTAGAAGCCTGGAGATGGTATCCTTTATCTCCTTTATATTCATCCCGGTTTCTTGAGCAATGATTCCAAGATTTTTTTTGCCGTCCAATCCCAGAAAAACATTCAGCAATTTGCTGTCTAAAGTAATGTCATCCTGGTTGCCGGTGACCACTTGCTTAAAGACCATAGATGAAATATCACCTGACAAAACATCCATTGCCTTACCTCCTATGGGCGATCGAAAAATTATTGCGGATATGATCCGTTTTTAAAGCGTTTACCGCCTGCGGTGGGAAGCAGATAAACGCCGGTTTGGAAATGGGATGTTTGGAAATCGTCTCACATGATCTTACTTTCTTTCTTTTCTTAATTTTAATTCCTCCCTCAGGGAATCAAACTCCGATCGGATTAACTGTCTGATCTGATCCATGGCATCGGTAAAAAGCTCTATGGGAATTACTTCAGTCTTTTCAGCTTTTGCTTTAGCTGTCGGTTTTATCTGTTTTTCTTTTTGGGTCACAGGTTTTTGAGGTGCCAGCTTATCTTTTAAAGCCTTATATTTATTTACTTCAACAGCAAGCAGTTTTTTCTTTTCAGATTCCGTTAAGCCCTTGGTGCGAAATATTTTGTCTATCTTTTTAAATAATGAATTAAGAAATTTAAATGAATCCGGATGCGATTTTCCTTTGTTGATTCGGATATACTCACCAATGGAACCCAGGAGTTGAATAAGCATAAAAACAATCCTGTCGTTTTTATATCTTGTTTTTAATTGAACCACTTGATCTGCCAGGCGCTTCATCGCGTCATCGGTAATTTCCCAATCGATGGACAGGATAACCTCTTTTAGCTCTTTTAGAGGATATTCTTTCCCATCAACGCTTTCTCCATTAGGTTTTTCAGGTGTTTTATTCCCGGAAAACAAATTATCAAGCTTTCCATCGATCTCATCGACCAGGCTATCATCGATATTCTGCGGCATTAATTATATACCCCCTATTTTAGCTCCTTAATTATAGAAGCAATGGTCATGGAAACAATTTTTTTCATAGTCGGCACCACATTTGTCCCCTTAAGTGCACTTGCCTTAAAAGCCGATGTTTTTAGTTGACTGTTAAGGTCTTTTTGTAACGTTTCCACAGATGTCAGGGGAATTCCCTGTTCTGCCAGGTCCACTTTATTGTATTGCAGGACCAAGGGGATCTTGAAAATACTTTTTTTATAGTTTGCCAGATCTTCTTGAAGGTTTTTAATGGAAAGAACATTCTTTTCCCTTCTGACCATCATTGAATCCGCCACAAAAACAATACCGTCTACCCCTCTTAATACCAGTCTTCTGGTGGCATTATACTTTACCTGTCCCGGAACAGTATAAAGTTGCACCTTCACCTCATATCCATTTACTTTACCAATATCAAAAGGAAGAAAATCGAAAAACAGCGTGCGGTCACCATGGGTTTTAATTGTAACCATCTCTGTTTTTACCCGGGTATTGAATTTTTTATATATATATTCAAGGTTTGTTGTCTTTCCGCCCCTTCCCGGGCCATAATAGACAATTTTAACCTGAACTTCTTTTTTTTTAGGGTTCACAAATGCCATTAAAAAACCTGTTATTTTTTCCGCCTGGCGGTATTTATTTCATCGGTTATACGTTCAGAATGAACCATTACGGAGTATTGATTTCGCTTAAAACTTTTTTTATCATTTCTGCAGCTTCACCCACTTTCAATCTTAAAAAACCCAGCGATATTTCATTGCTGAATATGGTAATCAGCAAAAAATCAGCATCTATTTTATTGAAATGGATGTTCTCTTTTTTTCCCTTATGAAAAAGTAAGGAGAATTCACCTTCCCCAATAATTTTGGCCATGGCGCTGACCGCTCCAAAGTTTCCGGCAGCAAGTGCCGCTAGGGAATAAACATCGTGCTTTATTTTGCCGTTATCTTTGTTGGCAATGATATTACCTGCCATATCGATCAGAAAAACACAACGAACCCCGATATCAACCAGATTCTGCTGTAAAATGTCTTCCATTCTGTCAAGTTGCTCTTGGCCAAGTGTATATGACAATTGTCTTCCTCCAATAAAATATTAATTTTTTGCTATTGATGAATTTCTTAAAAATCTGATTTTGCTTAGATTCATACCTCAACCGCCTCTTTCAGTGGGGTCGTTTTCCTGAAAGCGCAGCACTGTTTAAATTTCCTTTTTAATCCTTTTTTCAAACCTTTAGTATATCAAAATAATTATCCCTTTATCAAGATAAATTTAATGGCTTGGTAAAAACACTTTATTTTTCATCTTGACCGGATTCCGAATCATTAAAATCCATATGAATACCGACATTATTTCCTCCCAGCATCGAAATTTTCAAGTCAGGATACCTTTTTTTAAACACATGAATCATTGACGCATTTTCTCTCAACACGGTTGCGGAAAACCCGGTGTAACCGTTTTTCTTGGCAATTTTTTCTAATAATTCAAGAAGATAAGAGCAAATACCCATGCTCTGGTAGTCCTCGCGTACAACGAAGGCAACTTCTGCTTTTTTGTTTTCTTCCATGGCATATGAGCCTATGGCCACTATCTCTTTATGCCCGCCTCTTTGCACCAATCCAATAATGGACATATTTTTTCGGTAGTCAACACTGGCCCACTGTTTCTGAAGGATTTCGTGTGAAAACAATTTCATTTTATAAAAAAATCTGAAATAAATCGTTCTTTCCTGCAACGAGTAGAAGAAATTTCTAAAACCGAATTCATCCGAAGGCAAAATTGGTCTGAATTCAACCGTTTTTCCGCTTTTTAATGTCAGAACACTCTTATATTCTTCAAGAAACATAAGATCGTCTTCAGATGGCGGAAGTTGATCGGAAAAAATGTAGCGATGCTTTTTAGCCGCTTCTATCAGTTTTTTACGAAATTTTGGGTGGGCGATCTGGGCCAGCTCCATCACCCGCTGGTATATCCCTTTGCCTTGAAGTTCCGCTATGCCGTACTCTGTGATAACATAATTCACATCGGCTCTGGTAGTGGCCACACCGGCCCCTTCGCTCAGATGGGATACAATACGGGATATGGTTCCATTTTTAGCGGTGGATGGAAGAGCGATGATGGAAAACCCCCCTTTGGACATTGCGCTTCCACGTAAAAAATCGACCTGGTCTCCGATTCCGCTGTAAAATGTGTACCCCATGGAATCTGTACAAACCTGGCCGGTCAGGTCGACTTCCAGTGCCGAGCTGATGGAAATCAGGTTATCGTTACGCGCAATAACCGTCGGGTCGTTCACATATTCCGACGAACGGAAATAGAACATCGGGTTATTATCCACATAACGGTAAATTTTTTCCGACCCCATGCACAATGAGGCGACCACCCGTCCGGGAATAAGGGATTTTTTCTTATTGGTAATCACATTTTTTTCAAACAGAGGAAGAAAGGCATCGGTAATCAGCTGGGTATGTATCCCCAGATCTTTTTTGTTGTTCAGGTGTTTCAATATGGCATTGGGCAAACTGCCGAATCCGATCTGCAGCGTGGCCCCGTCACTCACCAGTTGGTTGATGTAAAACCCGATTCTGGCAGCAATTTCGTTGTCTTTTATTGTAGGCAGCGCTTCCACCAGCGCTTCTTCATGTTGTACCAGGTAGTCTATATCGTCCACATGAACGAAACTGTCTCCCCCTGTCCGAGGCATCATCGGGTTTACCTGGGCGATCACTATTTTTGAGTTTTCCATCCCCGATCTGGTGATATCAACCGACACCCCCAGGCTGCAATATCCGAATTTGTCAGGAGGACTTACCTGTATCAGCGCAACATCAAGTCCGATAGTCTGGCTGGCAAACATCCTGGGTATTTGGGAAAGATAAGTCGGTATATAATCAATTTTACCTTCAAAAGCCGCTTTACGCATGCGGCTGCTGATAAAAAAAAGTTTGAGGAAAAACCGTTTGAAAAAAAATTCATCTTCGGTATAGTCGGCAAGTGTGGACGAAAGCATTTGATAGAGCATGATATCCTGCAGGTTCTCGTCTTTTACCATGGCCCTGATTAAATGCTGAGGTTCCCCGCATCCGGTACCGATAAAAACGCGGTTGCCTCTTTTGATTTTAGAAACGGCTTCTTCGGCATTCACCAGTTTATCCGGGCAATATTTACTCAATTGCATTTATTTTCTCCCTTGTCTTTTTTTGAAATTTTGCTGATTACTATTTCAACCTAAATCATAAATTTAGTCAAGAAAGCAATCACTCAAAACCATAGGGTCGGTGAAAGTGGTAAAATTTTAAACCAAATCCGATTTATGTTTGACCTGGCTGAAATTGATTGATATTTCTTTTTAAACGTTGACCGGGAAA
Source organism: Thermodesulfobacteriota bacterium (assembly GCA_034189135.1). NCBI lineage: Bacteria > Pseudomonadati > Thermodesulfobacteriota > Thermodesulfobacteriota bacterium. Next base: position 18,156 of record JAXHVO010000061.1, read on the forward strand.
AATAAGAAAAGGAGGACAATATGGCTAAAATAGGTGTATTACTTTCGGGTTGCGGGGTAAATGACGGCAGCGAAATTCACGAAGCTGTCATTACATTGCTTAACCTGGACAGGGCTGGAGCTGAAACGGTCTGTATGGCACCTGATGTGGATCAGTTGGATGTGGTTAACCACTTAACGGGTGAACCAACCGGCGAAAAAAGAAATGTGCTGGTTGAATCGGCCAGAATTGCCAGGGGTAACATTACAGATGTTGGCAATGTGAAGGCGGCGGATATAGACGGCCTCATCATTCCGGGGGGATTCGGTGCCGCTAAGAACTTAAGCAATTTTGCCGTTAAAGGAAAAGACGCCGATGTCAATCAAGAGGTTAAACGGCTTTTAAATGAAATGGTTTCCGCCGGCAAACCGGTAGGCGCTATTTGTATTGCTCCGGCAACATTGACCAAGGCACTGGAAGACCAAAATCCTGAAGTCACCATCGGTAATGATATCTCCACGGCAGGGGCAATCGAGGCGATGGGTGGAAAACATAAGGAATGCACTGTGGACATGATCCACGTGGACAGCAAGAATAAGCTGGTGTCCACCCCGGCTTACATGCTTGGGCCAGGCATAAAGGATGTGGCTGCCGGAATAGAAAAACTGGTAACCAAGGTTTTAGAACTGGTTTAAAAAGCGAAAATATTCTCTTGACATTGCTATTTTGATCAATATATTTAGCCTTCTTTTTTGATGCTGAGAGACCTTTAATAATTTCAGCCGCGCAAACCTGCCACGGCAGGGGGTTGAGTTCTGCTAACACGGGGTGAGAGAATTACATCCCGGCGTTTTGGGGAACAAAAAAGTGATCGTTGAGCAAGGGTCTCGCCGATTTGGAAATCCCTCATCTGTTATTATTCGCCAGGTGAGGGATTTTTTGTAATATTTTATCAAACATCAGATTTAAATTTCAAAAAATGCTCGGTTGGACATATTGTCCAACAGGCTGAATGCAGACCATCAGACAGGAAAAAGCGTTATGAAAAACGACATACAAAAAGTTAGAAACATCGGTATAAGCGCACATATCGATTCAGGAAAAACAACCCTGACGGAACGGATTCTTTTTTATACCAAAAGAATTCATGCCATTCACGATGTGAAGGGGAAAGACGGGGTCGGTGCCACCATGGATTCCATGGAGCTTGAAAAAGAAAGGGGCATCACCATTGCATCTGCAGCCACCTTTTGCGAGTGGCAGGGGCACGAAATTAATATCATTGACACGCCCGGCCATGTTGATTTTACCATTGAAGTTGAGAGATCCTTGCGTGTGCTTGATGGCGCAATACTGGTCCTGTGCAGTGTGGGTGGTGTCCAGTCCCAGTCCATTACAGTTGACCAGCAAATGAAAAGGTATAAAGTGCCGTGCCTTGCATTTATCAATAAGTGTGACCGAAGCGGAGCAAATCCTTGGCGAGTGATCAAGCAACTTAAAGAGAAACTGGGCCATAATGCCGTGGCCATGCAACTGCCGGTGGGTCTTGAAGCCGATTTAAAAGGAATTATTGACCTGGTTAAAATGAAGGCCATCTATTTTGACGGTGATAATGGTGAGAATGTTCGCATTGAAGAAATACCGGATCACCTGATGAATGAAGCACTTGAAAAAAGGGAAGAACTGATTGATGCAGCGTCCATGTTTTCAGATGAACTGATGGAAGCCGCACTTGAAGATCGAGTCACTGAACCTCTGTTAATATCTGCCGTACGAAGCGGCACCCTTGCACGGGAATTAACTCCGGTTTTTATGGGATCGGCTTACAAAAACAAAGGGATCCAACCGCTCCTTGATGCGGTAGCCAACCTCCTGCCGAGTCCACCCGATGTTGACAACGAAGCCCTTGACATGGAGGATAATGAAAAGCCGGTTATCCTTTCCGACAGTCCTGATGACAATTTGGTTGCATTTGCATTCAAGCTCGAAGACGGGCAATACGGTCAGCTCACTTACATACGGGTATATCAAGGAACCCTGGTCAAGGGTATGACCATGGTTAACGTTCGGGATGGGAAAAAGGTCAAAGTCGGCCGGGTGGCCAGGATGCATGCCGATCAGATGGAAGATATCGATAAGATTGAAGCAGGATATATCGGCGCCCTTTTCGGCATCGAATGTGCGTCCGGCGATACCTTTGCTTCACCGGGGGTGAGCCTAACCATGACATCCATGTTTGTACCGGAACCGGTGATCTCTCTTGCGATTATTCCTCAAGACAACAAATCTCAGATTAACATGTCCAAGGCCCTTGGGCGGTTCACCAGGGAGGATCCCACCTTTAGGACCCATGTCAGTGATGAAACCAATGAAACCATCATCGAAGGAATGGGAGAACTTCATCTGGAAGTTTATGTTGAAAGGATGCGTCGGGAATATGCTGCAGAAGTTTCCACAGGAAAACCCCGTGTGGCTTATAGAGAAACCATCACGCGAAAGGCCGAATTCAATTATACTCACAAGAAGCAAACCGGTGGTGCCGGGCAGTTTGGCCGTGTGGCCGGTTATATTGAGCCTGTGGCGGAAGAGGATTTCCTGTTTGAAAATAAAATTACCGGCGGTGCCATTCCGACCCAGTTCATCGGTTCATGCGAAAAAGGTTTTAAACAATCACTTGCCAAAGGGCCTAAAATGGGCTTCCCGGTCACGGGCATTAAGGTTGTTATTAATGACGGCGCCTCCCATGCGGTTGATTCTTCTGAAATGGCCTTTCAGGCGGCGGCTCGCGGAGCATTTAAAGAAGGATATGCCAAAGCAGGCCCGGTCATCCATGAGCCCATTATGAAAGTCGTTGTCGAGACTCCCACGGAATTTCAGGGTGCAGTCATGGGTTCTTTGAATCAGCGCCGGGGAATGATAGTCGGTGCGCAGGATGAAGGCCCCATGTGCAGCGTCGAAGCCCGTATTCCGCTTGCTGAAATGTTCGGCTATTCAACTGTGCTAAGGTCACTGACACAAGGCAAGGCACAGTTCACCATGGAGTTCAATACCTATAAGCGGGTGCCGCAGCAGATCATGGAAGAACTTGTGGAAAAGGCCAGGGAAGAAAAAAAGAATGTTGCGTAAATCTATTCGCAATACCCAAGTCTCATCACAGACAAATAACAATTTTGGCAGTACCCGGGCAAAGATCTTTCACCTTAAAGAAAGGAGTCTCAGCATGCTGAAAAATGATCTGATATTACGAAACCCTTTAAGACTCATGGGATTTAAAGCCGAAGAGATCCTGACCACTGGCGGATTCGGTGCGGTACTGGCACGTGCCGGCGTGGGGAAAACATCCTTTTTGGTACAACTTTCTTTAAACTCCCTGCTTAAAAACAAAAATGTTCTTCATATAAGCCTGAACGATCCGGTAAATAAGGTTAATTTATGGTACAGAGAAGTTTTAACCCGTATTGCCGAACAGTCCGATATTCAGCAGACAGACCGGCTGATCGAAACCATTCTGCCTCACCGTTTTATCATGACCTTTAGGGTCGAAGGTTTCAGTGTTCCCAAACTGGAAGAAAGGTTGTCAGATCTTACCGAGCAGGATATTTTTTCTCCGCAGATGCTTATAATAGACGGGCTTCCCTTTGACGATTCTAGTTGCGAATTGCTGACACAGCTTAAAAACATGGCACAGAAAAAATCATTGTATGTATGGTTCACCATGCAAACCCATCGAGATGAGGCAATGGAACCGGGCGGTATCCCCGCGCGCCTGATTCAAGTGGCTGATCTTTTTGAGGTGGTCGTTCAACTCCAGCCGAAGGGAAAAGAAATACATGTTAAGGCACTAAAAGGAGAAGCGGCGGATTCCAACTATCCGTCTTTACTGCTAGATCCTGCTACCATGCTGATAAAGGATCAATCCGGCAAGTGAGCCCGTTTCAGCGGAACCTGGGGACGACAAGCAGTTGCACAGATGTGTTGCCTGTTCCATACGCATAATTTGAAGGTTATTTTCATTGATTCTTTTGAGAAATCTCTTCATCCTGTCATACCATAAATGTTTCATTTAACCATTCCAGGAAGTGTGTCAATAGCCACCAACCTGTTTCTACCTTGCGCTTTTGCCTTATATAGCGCGTAATCCGCAGCCTCTACCAGGTCAGTGGAAGATTGTTTTAATTCAGGGTTGAATGCAGTAATGCCCACGCTCACCGTACAATGAAAACTGGACGAATTGTATTGAAAAATTCGATGTGCCACCATCTTCCTGAATCTTTCGCTGACCTTCTCCGCTCCATTGGTGTCGGTATTTGACATGATTACGGTAAACTCTTCGCCACCGTAACGACAGCACAAATCACTTTCGCGAACACATTTTTTAAGCATCCCGGCGATTTCGGAAAGTGTCATGTCGCCGGCCAGGTGGCCATAGGTATCATTGATGTTCTTGAAATAATCGAGATCTATCATGCAGAGCACCAGGTCAATTTGATACCTTTCAGCCCTGGATATTTCCTTTTCAATGACCTCATTGAAGTAACGGCGATTATAAAGCCCGGTTAATTCATCCCGGATGGACATGGTGGTTAACTTTTGCTGGGCATTTTTGATTTCTCTCTTAAGACGCGCTTTTTCCAGAGTGTTGGTAAGGATGCGCAACAGAGATCCCTCACCAATTCTGTTCTTGGGCAAATAATCATAGGCTCCGGCCTGGATCACCTGTTTGGCAATCATTTCATCGCCCTGACCGGTAATGACCACCGCAGGTATTTCCAAACCTGACTTTTCCATTCGGTTTAGAAAATCAAGGCCGTTTCCATCGGAAAGCAGGTAATCTAAGAGTATGAGATCAAAATGGTTCTGTTTCAATACATTCAAGGCGTCTGCAATGCTGTTTGATCGGGTGAGGCTGATCTGCGGATAGTCGGATAAAACCGCATTTAGCATTTCGAAATCATCATCCGAGTCTTCCAGTGAAAGGATGGTTATCTTCTGGTCGATATTGACCGTAGAAGTTTTGTCAAGGTGCTGGCCGATCTCATCGTGGCGTATGGTCTGGATCTTTTTAACCACATCGGCAATTTTTTCACCGGCTTCCTTTACCGATGCGATGTGCTGGGCCAACTTGCCCGGCCTTTCCTTGTCTATCTCAATCAAATCAATGCCGCCCAAAAGAGCCGTCAGCGGCTGATTTAACTCATGGGCCTTCGCCCCCGCCATCTGTAGTAAAACCTTTATGCGTTCTTCCTCGATAAGGGTATTTTGTTGATTTTTTATTTTCAGATTTGTTTTTTTCAGCTCCTTAACCGTCTGTTTGAGCTTGGCGTTGGCAATTTCTAAAATTTCTTTTTTTTGGTACAATACAGGCATGAGACCGATTTTACTTTTTAGAATTTTCTGCATCAATCGACTGGAAAATATAGCATCCATGAGTTGTCCCTTAACCCTTGAAAAAATGCTTTTTCGCTGTTTGTTTATGACATTTGTAATAGGATGGTTCATTATATTTTCATCATGCAGTGGTTAACATACTAAGACAGATGGATCGTTATGCAAAAATATTGATAATTCCGTTATTTAGATAAAATTAGCAATTTACATGCCAAATGAAACGATTTTTCGATTAAATTATAACTATTTGTTTTATTTAAAAATTTTAGTAAAATCATTTTTTCAATAACTAACGGGAATTGAAAATCGGAGAGCATTATGCCGAAAATTGTAATTTTGACGTCAAAATAGTGACACCAATTGCTGATGTTCTTTTATTACTTTTCCTTTTGGCTTTCTATACTGTTTACCATAAATACTTTCTGTTGAAAGCACGAATTTGCCTTGATTTGCCGGGGCTTATGGTTTAAAAAAGGAGTGCATTGAAAGGCTGCTGGAAATCGGCCGGATAGATCCGGATAAACTCGAACATCTCAATTCTATTATTTTTGTCTAGCAGGGTGTTGGTAAGAGTAATTGCAAATATTTTTTATACTGTCTTTCCGGGTACGCTGTTCAGTTTATTTTATGCCATACTGGAAAGCCTCTGAGAATCGCAAAAATAATACTATAGTGGTAGACAATTATGAATACTTTTATACCTGTACGAAAGTCTCAAATTCATTTTTATTTAGAAACCCCTCTTTATATAAAGAATGACAAAGGTGGCTTTGTCTTGTATAAAGCAGAAAATACAAAAATTGATATTAACCGTTTTTCAGCGGAAGCATATCCTCAGTTATATATTCCAGAGGAAATAAAAGAAACCGCATTTAAAGAATTGCAGAGTCGATTAAAGGAGAAATTAATAAAAAGAGTTCACTCAGGCGATTTAAAGAGCATAAAATCAGCACTGAGCGAAATTGTTCAAGAAGCCTTGCAGGAGCCCCTGGAAGATAACCTGCAAACACTTCCGGAAACACTGGATATTATATATCAAGAGTATTCCAATACTACCAATTTATTAAAAGACATTGCCGGCTTGCAGTTTGGAGGATCAACTTTAGCCGAACACTCAGCCAATGTCATGCTGCTAGTGCTGAATTTTTGCATTTTCAAAAGCTTGTCTGATGAAGACACAAAGAAATTCAGTTTGGGAGCATTGCTGCACGATGTGGGTTTAACCAGAATCCCCAGGCAAATCACGGAAGCAAACCGCAAACTAACCGATTCGGAATTTAATACCTATAAAACCCATACCACCCTGGGGCATGACATTATAAAGGAAAATAAGCACATTGATTCATTGATTGCTGCCGGGGTACTCGAACATCATGAGCGTCTCAATGGCACAGGCTATCCAAGGCGAATATCAAAGATTTCTTTTGAGGGACGTTTAATTGGCATCATTGATTGTTTTGATAACTTAACAAACAATGAAAAATTACACAGGAAGAAAAAAGATCCATTTGGTGCAATGAAAATAATTACAGAGCTAAACCCCCAGCTAAGCTGGGGAGAATGGCAAAAGCTATGCTGAGTATTTAAAAAATGCTCCTTTTGGATTAAAGGTAACAGCGCTGATTCTGTGACCAAAATCC